>JAAERC010000479.1 GCA_024230695.1 Candidatus Zixiibacteriota bacterium | reverse complement strand
TCAATCAGACATAGCTTTTAAAAGAGCTGTTGAGTTAAATCCTTACTTTGAAAAGCAGATTCCATATATTAAGGAACAGCTAAATCCAAAAGCAGATCCAATTCCAGTCCCGAATTCTTGATTTTTGAAAACTTCCAGATTATTATCTCTGCAAATAGTGATTATTGAGCCAGCAGTTGCGAAAAATCGTCATATGAAACAATTGGCCATGTCTCTGTTTCCAAAATTCCTTTATTATTGATCCCACTTGCGATTCTAAATGCGGTTGTTTGATCAACAGCATCAAAAACGGCCAGAAAATCATATCTCCCCAATGTCGCAAAAAGATCATTTACTTTGATTTTATTCTCAGTAAATACTTCAAGCGATTCATTTATCTTGCCGGGCAATTTCGAATGTAGTTTTTTGGCACTGGGGTTGATAGTCATGGCCATAATAAATAAAGCCATAATTAAACCTCCTTATTAGATTGTAGTACAATCTAATAAAAAAATTCAATTATACAAGAATTAATAATTGCGGAAATGATGCTTAATCCGGCAAAAATCCATCAAAATCTTTATTAATATCCGTAAAAATAGGCATTGATATAACCAGCGTATCCTGCTGATCATATCTCCGGCAATAATATCTTCCCAGATCTTTATCAATTATCTCGGAAAATTCAATTCGTTGAGTGCCCTCCGGTATTTCTATATCAATAATCAATGATGGTTTTTCAAAATTAATATTTCCCTTGTCTGAGACATTGGCAAAATCATTACCTCTTAAGAAACAGAGTCGCCTGAGAAAACCTAATACTTTAGTTGAGTCGGCTTGAATCTGATCCGTGTATGGGCTCTTGGAAACATACCAGCCATCTTCGGAAGAAATTAATTTAGTACTGCTGTATTGTTGTTTTAATTCCACCGATTGAATCAATTCCGGTCTCATTACGAAGATAGTTTTGTCTAACCACTGATTTCTTTCGCGGTTGAAAGTATATGTTAACACTTTTGCTGATGTATATACCTCGTCTGAGCCCGGGATCCTTATATAAGTATGAGCATTATCACTGGTAAGTTTTCCTATTATAACAGAATTCAGGAGTTCGTCATTGTTATATAATCCAACGAGAACACCGCCTGATGAATCAACACTAAATAAATTTTGTTGTTCCGGATTATCTGATATAACGTTTCCGACAGTTAATGAAATAGCAGCGCCAATAACATTATTCATTACCATCATATCGGCTCTTTTGGGGGTTGGATCGTTTTCCATAAGCCAAATAGGATCTTCATTGAAGAATTTTAGCGTGTCGCCCTGAGAAACTATGATAATACGGTTAATATCTGCGGCATCCAATTCAAGGAAATTTTCAATAGTTGTTCCCGAAATACGTTTTTCTTCATAATTGCTTTGAATAAGCCAGATAATAACGGCCGCGACCAATATGATGGCCGGAATCATTAATCTTTTCATGATACATTTCTCTTTTTTTGTGATCTTTTATACTGCCACCGTACAATTCCAAAGATAATCACTAATAGTGGCATCGCAAATATATTGGTATATTTAATTAACTGTTTAGTTCCATCTGATCTGGCGTCAAGCGCTCTGTCCGAGACACTTCTTGATCGGATAGAGATCATGCCTTTATCCTGGGTCAGCCAGTCACAAATATTCATTAGCAGAACAAAGCCGCTTTTGCTACGACGAAAATCATCAGTAATAAATGATCCATTACCGATAACAACAATTCGCGCGTCAGTAGTAGAATCCGTTTTAACTGGAAATGGAGTTAATCCCGTTGTGTCAGGTCCTTCATATTGCGGAACTGTTTCATTCCGGCTAAAATAGCTTTTAAAACTTCCCGAAAGAATGGCTCCAAGCGGCCTACTGATACTACCAAAATCTGATTGCTCATACTGTTTTTCAGGTGAGATATCAATTGGAATCGCGCGCAATCCAGACATCTCAGATGATGAAAAAAGCACTTCACGATTTTGATTTTCCCGTAATGGAAGCGAAAGATCAAGCGGGCTGACAAAAAGCATATCAAGTGAGTTTAGATCTTTGACAATCGGGATGGTGTCGTTGAAATTTGATATTTTAACAAAGTAAGGATATTGAGCAATTGTCTGAACGCGAAAACCGCCCATATCGCGAGTGACCGGGATAACATTACATTGTGCATCAACAATCAAACTATCATGGATCCCGATGCCATAAGAACGTAACATGGCATTAAGACCATTATCAACAGGAGTCACCATTGCCTGAGAAATATTAACCTCAAATGGATTAAAGAGGAATGATACTTTGCCCCCTCGCATAATAAATTGGTCAATCAGATACAATTCCCAAGCGTTCATTTTTTCAATTGGCTGAACAACAAAAAGCGCATCGAGTTGGTCTGGCAGATTACGAACATTATCAAGATTAATAAACTGGACCCTATATTCTGCTTGAAGAAGCTGATAAGCCGCCGTTAATCCTTTTTGCATGTCCGGTTCCAAATTACCAATTGTGAAACCGATAAAAGGAACATCTATGGTGATTAGTTTTTTTATCGCCAGCGTTAATTCGTATTCAAGGTTTTGTGTTGATTCGATATAAGGCAGAACATGCTGTTTGTCACCATACAGCAGAACAAGTCCTTTGTATGCCTTAATAAATTCGGTTTTGTCGTTTCGGAAGACATTAAATTGTACCGGAGGAATCCGGTAACTCATCGCTTCTTCTTCACGTTCCGTTTTGGCCGGGTCGATAAACTCATATTGCAGATACCCATTAGAATATGCTTTGTAATCGTCGAGCATATCTTTGAGATAACGGGCATGACCATTATGCGGAGCGGGAAGATCCTCGGTTATATAGGCACGTATTGTTAGTTTGTCACTCAAATCGGTGACAAGGTTTTTTGAAGATTCTGAGAGTGAGTAGATACTTTCATCGGTTAGATCGAAACGAGAGAAAAAGTTCAGCGAAATAAGATTGATAATTATCAAAATTGCCGCGACGATCACGATCAGCATCAATGCCGTTGATTTTGTTTTTATTTCCTTAGCCATTATTTCCACTTCCTGCTTTCAAGAACCTGTACCGTCAGGAACAGGAAAATAAATATCATCGAAAAATAATAAATCAGATTTCGCGAGTCGATAACCCCTCGGGATATATTGTTGTAATGATAATCAATTGAGAGAAATTCTAAAATATTCGCCATAAAGCCAGGCATAAAAAACACAAGTTTATCAAGCATAAAGAATAAAAATATTATTACAAAAGCTATGATAAAAGCCACAATTTGGTTTTCAGTCAGGCTTGATGTGAATATTCCAATAGACAGATAAACACCAACAACCAGTGCCAATCCGATGTATCCACCCATCGATGCACCAAAATCAGGGTCGCCCATTGATGTAATACTGATATAATGAATACCTGTTAAGGCCAGTGTTACCAAAATCAAAGCATAAGCGGCGAGAAATTTTCCAAGCACCAATTTCCAGTCTTTCACCGGCATTGTCATCAATATCTCCAATGTGCCGCCGCGCTTTTCCTCGGAAAAAAGACGCATTGAAACTGCGGGGATAAAAAATAACAGAATAAATTTTGTGATACTAAACAAGGATCTCAAATCGGCGGTGTTATTAAGAAACATCGTTGATGAAAACTGCCATCCGGATATAATCAAAAACAATGATATTACAACATATGCTACCGGTGAGTCAAAATATGATCTGAATTCCTTTTTGGCCAGGACTAAGATTTGGTTCATTGCATTTGCTCCTTCCCGGTCAATTGGCGGAAAACATCTTCAAGCGATGTTTCCTCGCGTTTCATCTCAAGCATAACAGTTTGATTTTCAATACAGAGTCTAAAAATATCCTCGCGGGGATCGATTCCTTTAACAGTTTCAAAATCAACTTCTTTGAGGTTTTCTGTTATCGTAATGGTCTCAACGATTCTCTCAATTCCGGCAACCTGTGTTGATTTCTCAACAAATGAGTCGAGATTGTTTTTAACCTGAATAATTATTCTTCCTTTACCCTCAAACGATGATTGAAGTTCGGTGGGGGTTCCATCGGCAACAATTTGACCTTCATTTATAATAAGAACTCGACCGCAAGTTGCTTCT
>JAAERC010000478.1 GCA_024230695.1 Candidatus Zixiibacteriota bacterium | reverse complement strand
TCCGATGTTGGTCACTGAACTTTATGGTAAAGCTGAATTACAGTTTACCAAAGCTACCCAATATGTGGAATCAGGTAATGTCAAAAATGGTCTAAAAAATGCCGAAAAGGCAATTCCATTGTTTAATACTGCCGAACTTGAGGCGATCCGAGTTGACATTATGGGTACTGCCGATCTATTGATTAAAAAAGCAATAGAAGGAGATGCCAACAAATATGCCCTTTCAACACTCGACAAAGCCAAAACGGCACGAACCAAATGTGATGCGATCCTGCGTAATGATCGTTATGAGCGTGAACAATCTATTTCCGAAATTAAAAGAGCCGAGTATGAGGCTCGACATGCCGGTAATATTGCTCAATCAGTCAGATCGCTTAAAAGAAATGACCAGGCCTGGGAAAAACTGATGCTAGTGTATGAGATACAAATGGGCCGCATTGGAAAAGAAGTCGGTCTGAATCAACTCCCATTTGATGAAGGACCAATTGCGGCATCCGATAGTCTGATTTTATATATTAAGGATCTACAATCCAAATCATTATCATCGGGAGATCTGAATCAGCAGTTAATTGAAAAACTTAGAACAACCGCAAACAAAATCGACCCCAATATTTCTTCGACCGATCCATTGATCCTGGCTGATGATCTGAACGACCGCGTAACTACTCTTCTGGCAGAAAACAATCAAATGACCGGAGATATATCAAATCTTGAGGCTGCCAAAG
>JAAERC010000477.1 GCA_024230695.1 Candidatus Zixiibacteriota bacterium | reverse complement strand
TGGAATAAACCGAATGAATTTGTAGAGCTCGACCCCATCTTTTTAGACAGTTATGCATTCCATATTACGGAAGACGATAGTATCAGTTTGAGTAATCTTTCAGGCACTAACACAGGCGACCAGGACCTGAGCGATTATGCACTCGACTCCGTAATTAGCGATACAATAACGGCATTTAGAGTAGATTCAATAGCAGCAGTTCGCACAGAATTGCTCGGTTCAATAATAGATCTTCGCAAGGCATTGAGCGATTCAACAGGAAGGCTTCGCAGCGCATTGATCGATTCAACAGGAAGTCTTCGCACCGCATTTAACGATTCAATAGAAAATCTTCGCGAGACGGATTTGCACGATTCAATAGTGCAGATACGAAACGGCTTGGGCATCTCAATGATAGACCTACTCACCAACTTGAACGATTCAATAGATTCGGTACACGTCGAATTGGACACTTCAATAATAGATCTTCACCGGGCATTGCACGATTCAATAGCGCAGATACGAAGCGAAATGCCGCCCGTAACTGAATTAAGTATTGGCGAGTTCTACGGAGGGGGTATTATATTTTGGGTAGATGCATCAGAGAAGCACGGTTTAATAGCCGATACAGTAGACCTAAACAGCGCCAAATGGGGACCTCAATGGAATCAAACAGGTGCAACAGCAAATGGCGTATATGCAGGAATATCAAATACAGATTCAATTATTGCTAATCAATCACCAAATAATTTTGCAGCTGAGCTTTGTGCTGATTACGGCATTACGAGAAATAATGTGTATTACGACGACTGGTACTTACCCTCAAAGGCTGAGCTTACTCTATTATACAATGCAGAAGCTAGTCTTGGGGATTATAAACTTCCTCCTCATACTGAAACATATTGGAGTTCTACCGAGGAAACGAGTAGTAAAGCGTATCAGTTCTCAAATGGTCAATTTGGAACCAGCACTAAGAATCTTGAGTATAATGTGCGTGCTATTCGAGCTTTTTAACTATTTACTAATTTAAGCGCGTAGCGGTAATAGAAATAGGATATAGGTTTAATTAGAAAAAATAAAAATATGAGAGGATTTTTATAACTTTAACAGATCGCATACAT
>JAAERC010000476.1 GCA_024230695.1 Candidatus Zixiibacteriota bacterium | reverse complement strand
GAAGAGGCCAAAAAGTTTGTTAAATTAATCAAACCGAATAAATTTAATGCTGACTATCTAAGATTTCTGGCTATGTATTACATCAAAGTCGGTCGATTAGAGTTGGCTTTAGATAATATTAATAAGGCAATACAATTGCGAAAGCATTTCTCTGATTATCATTGGACCCGTTCCCGAATTTTGTGGAGACTGCAAAAAAACGAAGAGGCTATTTTAAGTCTTGGCGAAGCAGATAGACTTTCGCCAAAAAGTCAACTGATTGTTAATTCTATCGCTATGATGTATGACAAAATCAATCAGCCCGACTCATGTGTTTATTATGCTAAAAAGGCGCTTGCAATTGATTCAACTCGTTTTAGATCATATCGTTATATTATAAAATGGTATGCTCGAGCGGGGCAGATTGAGAAAGCCAATAGGTTTAAATCAATGTACACCCGATGTACTCCGACTGATTCTATTCAACAGAAAAATTTAGTTCTTATTGATAGTCTGCTTGCCAATAAGGGCAGATAAGATTGATTTGAGAGCACAAAAAAACGCCCGGTAATTTAACCGAGCGTTTTCTTTTATCTAATAAAAATAGATACTATTTTTCTTCATCTTCAATCATCACATGGTCGCGGTCATGTCCGCTTTCCAGCACTCTGGTAAACTCTTCGGGGTCCTGTAATAATTTGATGGCATCAAGAATCGCATCATCAGTTTTTAATATGATCTCTTCATAAACACCACGTTGTCCGGAAATCTTACTGGTGATCTCTCTCTTAATTGCTTTTTTGATATAATCAGTTGAGTTGGTAAAATCCTGCTCTTTTTCTTTAGTAATCAGTTCTTCAAATTGACCAAGAGCCGGCATATATAACGAATCCTTTTCTTCATCACTGATAGCCTCTTTTAACTCATCAAGCGAATATTCAAGAGATGTTTTATAAGTAAACTCTTTTTCTTTCATGAAATCTCTAAATTCGCCAACCATCTCGTCTGTAACCACAAAGTTATTAGTCCAGTCAGGATGTCCCGCATATTGTGAGACAGCAAAATTAAAGAATGTTCCTCTTCGTTCCAGAGCCAGCTCAATTGCTTTGTAAGTGTCGGCATGTTCCAGTTCAACATCCGGCAATATTCCGCCGCCACCATAAACAACTCGACCGCTGTTGGTGTAGAATGCTTCCCGCTCAGAAATGGTCAGCGAGTCAATATTGGTTGAATCAGCATCGGCAATTTCTTCTTCATGTCCGACTTTATTCTGTTTTTCCGGTTTTTGAATACACCGGCCGGAGGGAATATAATATTTTGCAGTTGTCAGCTTCAAAGCAACATCACTTTCAGAACCAATAGTAAATACCTGCTGAACCAGTCCTTTTCCATAAGTCGGATAACCCATGATGATACCGCGATCCCAGTCCTGAATAGCACCTGAGACGATTTCGGAGGCCGAGGCAGTTCCCTCGTTAACAAGAATGACTAATGGCTTGTCGGGGAACAATGGTTTGCGCTGTGAATATAATCGGCGTTCAGATTCGGCGAACTTGCCACGAGTATAAACGACCAATTTGCCTTCTTCAACAAACAGCTCGGCAGTTTCAACAGCCTGCTGTAAGAGACCGCCGCCGTTTGAGCGAAGATCAAAGATCAATGAGCTGATTCCTTTGCCATCAAGTTCAGTAATAGCTTCTCTTAGCTCATTACTTGTTTCTTCAGCAAAGCGGGAAAGTCTGACATAACCTATATCAGTACCCTCAATAACACCATAGAAGTTAACAGATTTTAATTCGATAACGGCTCGTTCAACATCAAAATCAAGCTCGTTAGATATTCCTTCGCGCTCTATAATAAGATTCACAGATGTTCCAGCAGTACCTCGCATTAATTTGGCCGCGTCGGAAGTAGTCATATCCTTCGTTGATGTACCATCTATTTTGGTTATTTTATCGCCTGATTTTAATCCCTTACGATAGGCTGGGGTTCCTTCCATCGGGGTCACAATAGTAATATAATCGGAGCGTGAATCGATCTCCATTCCAAGACCTTCATATTTTCCGCTGGTACTTTCCATCAACTGTTCATAGGATCTTTTTTCCATTAAAACAGAAAAACGATCCAGATCTTCAAGCATCCCGCGAATACCGGCATTGATCAGGGATTTTGTGTCGATCTCTTCCATATAACGATTTTTGACATCATAGACAACCTGATTAAACTTTTTAATTTCTTTAAATAAAGTCTCCCGGGTTTCTTCTGCTGAAGATTTTTCAATCTCAGAAGGTGTCTCATTCAGATTAATATGAACGGTGTCGGCCAAATAAATTGGTTCATGGGTTTGGCCTTGAACTGCCTCACCAGATCCAACCATCCAGATGAGGCCGCATAAAAATACGGTTATTGAAACTATCATTATTGAAAAACTCCTCATAATAAACTTCCTCCAAGATCTAACAATCCCAGTTATCTTAATCTATAGGTTTCAAACTTATAGTCAAGCAAGATAAGAACCGGGCGCTATCCTATGTCATTTTTAATTTAACAGTTATACCTGCCAATTAGTTTCAAAGATTAATAACTATTACAAGTTGATTATAACTCTCATCTATTCAAATAGTTATATATTCCCACATATTTCATCCATCTTTTCAAGGCACAATAGTTGTTCAAAAAACAAACAGTCACTTATCAAAGTTTCTATAATATTAAACGTTAATACCTGCAGACTGTTGCATTGGTTTACTTGAAATAAAACAAAAATCAAATTAGTTCTGATGTTAAAAATAAAATTAAATAGTTGAAATTTGTGATTTGACAATCAGGTTGAAAGAACTATTTTCTTTTAATGCTATAATACTTAACAATTTTGACATGACAGGCTTATGAATTTCAAACACAGAAAAAATTTGATTTTTGATCTCGATGGAACCTTGATTGATTCTTCCGAAGGTGTTGTTATCTCTACTAATTACGCTTTGCAATCAATGGGGGAAACTATCAGAACACCTGATGAGATCAAAAAATTCATCGGGTTTCCATTAGAGGAGATGTTTAACAGCTTCTCAAATAAATCTTATCACAAGTTTTGGAAATATTTTCAGGAGAAAGCTGAAGAAGCTGTCGCCGGCTCAACGGTCCCAATCGAACAAGCGGGGGAAGTACTTAAAGAACTATATAATAGAGGTTATCGAATCGGAATTGGGACAACTAAAATTAGAATTCATATAAGGAAAATATTAGCCAAGTTAAATTGGGATAAATATATAATTGGGTATATTGGAGCTGATGATGTTACCAATGTTAAGCCGGCACCTGATGCTTTTATAAAAACTATGGAACTTTTGGATGCTGATTCATCCAATTCGGTTGTTATTGGTGACACTATAAATGATATTATAGCGGCAAAGTCTGCCGGGATTCCAACAATTGCGGTTAAATCAATTTTTGGGGGAGATGGGGAACTTAAAGAAAGTGATCCTGACAGGCTGATAGATAACCTCGAGGAGTTATTGGATATATTCAAATAAAGAATTTGATGCCCAAAACCGAATTTAAAATAAAACCTCCATATGATTTTGGACTTTCCACAAAATTTTGTGAACGGACCAAATTTGATGTCTTGGATCG
>JAAERC010000475.1 GCA_024230695.1 Candidatus Zixiibacteriota bacterium | reverse complement strand
CCTGAATAGCACCTGAGACGATTTCGGAGGCCGAGGCAGTTCCCTCGTTAACAAGAATGACTAATGGCTTGTCGGGGAACAATGGTTTGCGCTGTGAATATAATCTGCGTTCAGATTCGGCAAACTTGCCACGAGTATAAACGACCAATTTGCCTTCTTCAACAAACAGCTCGGCAGTTTCAACAGCTTGCTGTAAGAGACCGCCGCCGTTTGACCGAAGATCAAAGATCAATGAGCTGATTCCTTTGCCATCAAGTTCAGTAATAGCTTCTCTTAGCTCATTACTTGTTTCTTCAGCAAAGCGGGAAAGTCTGACATAACCTATATCAGTACCCTCAATAACACCATAGAAATTAACAGATTTTAATTCGATCACAGCACGTTCAACATCAAAATCAAGCTCGTTAGATATTCCTTCGCGCTCAATAATAAGATTCACAGATGTTCCAGCAGTACCTCGCATTAATTTGGCCGCGTCGGAAGTAGTCATATCCTTCGTTGATGTACCATCTATTTTGGTTATTTTATCACCTGATTTTAATCCCTTACGATAGGCTGGGGTTCCTTCCATCGGGGTCACAATAGTAATATAGTCGGAGCGTGAATCGATCTCCATTCCAAGACCTTCATATTTGCCGCTGGTACTTTCCATCAACTGTTCATATGATCTTTTTTCCATTAAAACAGAAAACCGATCCAGATCTTCAAGCATCCCGCGAATTCCGGCATTTATCAAAGATTTTGTGTCGATCTCTTCCATATAACGATTCTTAACATCATAGACGACCTGATTAAACTTTTTGATTTCTTTGAACAATGTCTCACGGGTTTCATCTGCTGAGGATTTTTCAATCTCAGAAGGGGTCTCATTCAAATTGATATGAACGGTGTCAGCTAAATAAATTGGTTCGTGGGTCTGGCCCTGAACCGCCTCGCCGGATCCAACCATCCAAATGAGGCCACATAAAAATACGGTTATTGAAACTATCATTAGTGAAAAACTCCTCATAATAAACTTCCTCCAAGATCTAAAATCCCAGTTATCTTAATCTATAGGTTTCAAACTTATAGTCAAGCAAGATAAGAACCGGGCGCTATCCTATGTCATTATTATTTTAACAGTTATACTTGCCAATTAGTTTCAAAGATTAAAAACTAATACGGGTTGAATATAACTCTCATTTATTCAAATAGTTACAAGTGATTACATAATTTATCCATTTTTGTATAGCTGTAATAGTTGTTCAAAAAACAAACAGTCTCATATTAAAGTTTCTATAATATCAAACGTTAATACCTGCAGACTGTTGCATTGGTTTACTTAAAATAATGAAATAACTGTTTGAGCCAAAAAGTAGCTGTTGATAAATAAAAGCAATTTGTGATTTGACAATCTGGCTGAATAAGTTATTTTCCTTCAAGACTATAACACTAAACAGTTTGGATAACACAGATATATGGATTTTAAACAAAGGAAAAACCTGATTTTTGATCTCGATGGAACCTTGATTGATTCATCCGAGGGTGTTGTTGCTTCGACAAATTACGCTTTGCAATCAATGGGGGAAACTATCAGAACACCTGATGAGATCAGGCGGTTTATCGGGTATCCATTGGAGGAGATGTTTGCCAGCTTCTCTGATAAATCATATAATGAGTTTTTGAGAAATTTCCAGAATAAAGCTAAGGAAGTGATGGCGGTCAATACGGTTCCAATTGGCCGGGCTGAAGATGTTTTAGAAACATTATATAATAGAGGGTATCGAATCGGTATCGGGACCACCAAAATAAGGTTACATATCAGGGGAATATTGAATAAGCTAAACTGGGATAAATATGTTATTGGTTATATTGGAGCCGATGATGTCGCCAATGTTAAACCGGCACCTGATGCTTTTATAAAGGCGATGGCAATAATGGATGCTGATTCATCCAATTCGGTTGTTATTGGTGACACTATAAATGATATAATAGCGGCAAAGTCTGCCGGGATTCCTACAATTGCGGTTAAATCAATTTTTGGGGGAGATGGGGAACTTAAAGAAAGTGATCCTGACAGGCTGATAGATAACTTAGAGGAGTTATTGGATATATTCAAATAAGGAATTTGATGCCCAAAACCGAATTTAAAATAAAACCTCCATATGATTTTGGACTTTCCACAAAATTTTGTGAACGGACCAAATTTGATGTCTTGGATCGAAACGATTCTTACTATCTAAAAAAATATACAAAAATTGAAAATACTTCTGTATTTCTTGAGATCGGTTGTACTGGTTCAATCACTAAACCTGTCGGAATTGTTAAATGGTCTTATCCTGTCGGTGGCCAGATTGATGAAGAAAAGAT
>JAAERC010000474.1 GCA_024230695.1 Candidatus Zixiibacteriota bacterium | reverse complement strand
CGAACCGCAAATAGTAGATATTGCGGATGTTGATGATGACTTTCTTTTTGGTCATCTCTCGGCATTGGGACCGGCAGATAGTCCTGAAAAGCACTTTTTTAACAAGGTTTTTGATGATGATGTAAAAGCGGCGATTGATGAATTACCCGAAGATTTCAAAATAGTGATTGTTTTGTCATTTGTTGAGGGGTTCAGTTATCAGGAGATCGCCGATATTACAGATCTCCAGATCGGAACGGTTAAATCAAGGCTTCATCGAGGTCGGAAACTGCTCCAAAAATCTCTGTGGAAGTATGCACTAAAGAACGGATTTATTAAGGAACACGCTTGATGAACTGCGAAGATGCGCTGAAAAAATTGTTTGATGTCGTTGACCAGGAAGTTACACAGGCTGACAAAAAAGAGATTATAAAACATTTGGAGCACTGCCGGCATTGTATGTCCCGTTATGATTTCGAAAAGATGTTTAAAACATTTGTTGCGGAAAAAGCTTGTATCGACTGTGATTCCGAAAAACTGAAAAACAAAATACTCGAGAAACTTGATCAATCCCGAAGTTCCTCCCGATAGTTTCCCGAAATTTTATAACTTTTTCAATCAATTTGTAATATTCTATTTTTCCAAAAAGTTTTAATTTAATCATATAAAAATTTGTTGCCATTTTAAATCATGAACTAATATTATTGGTTGATGTATAAGTTAAAGATGGTCAAACATTTAAATATTTTAATCAAAGTAATCCTGTTTTTGGGAATAATCTGTACCGATAACGATCTATTGGCACAAACATCACTTCGTGATTCGATATCGTATGAGATCGCTCAGAATATTTGGTATGATCGCTATCCGATGGCTGTTGAGCAAATAGAAAATATTATAAAATACGAACCGGATAACCCGCTGGGATATTTTTTGCTTGGATCGGTATATCAAACCATATCGGAAGAATTTCGAAACGACAGCCTTAAAAATCAAATTACCGAGAATCTTGAAAAAGCAATTGATTTAGCCAAACAAAGATTTAAGGAAGATCAGCAAAATCCGGACTGGCCATTTATTTGTGGAGCATCATTTGGATACCGGGCTCTGCATCGTGCGTTTCATGGCGGATGGTGGGGTGCGTTTCAGGATGGATTAAAGTGCAGTTCCTATTTGAAAAAAGCACTAAAGCTTGATAGCACATACTATGACGCATATCTCGGGCTGGGAGCATACCATTATCATAAGACAGTTAAATCGAAGGCGTTTTTGTGGCTTCCTTTTGTCGCCGATAGACGTGAACAGGGGATAGAGGAGCTTCAGTTATGCATTGAATCTGGTTTTCTGGCAACCCACAGTGCCCGCGAATCACTGTTGAGGATCTACTTTGATGAGAAGCAGTATGAGAAGCTTCTCGGGCTGGCCGATTCGCTGGATAAATTAACACCATTTGATCCTTATGGACTTCTGTTTTATGTTCGTGGGCTGATTGAAATGAATAGATTAGATGAAGCCGAGGAAAAATTACAGGAATTAAAGCTGGGCTGGAAGCAGTCGCCATATTATGATCCAATCGGGATGTTTGAGGCGGAATTATTGATGGCCGATATTTTATTTCGTACCGGTGATACAACCGCGGCAGAAAGAATTGTGAATACTATTATTTCCTCAAAAGATATGGCTGATGATAATGCTTATTTTGAAGAAACATTGGCGGGCGCCAAAAAGCTCAAAAGAAAGATGAAATGAAACAGCTTTTATTTCTATTATTTATTACCTGTTCGCCCGCTATGCTTTTGGCCAATACAATTATCGATGAAAATATTATAACGCAAATTAAGACAGGTGAAGAGCTACTTCTCAATGCACGGTGGGATGATGCGTTTATTATTTATGAATCGATGCAAAAAGAGGATTCAACCAATCCGGTAGGATTTTTATATCTGGCTGGGGCGATGCAATCAAAGATGATAGCATTTGAAGAAAATATCGATGAGAAACGATTTATAGGTCTGCTTGATAGTACAATTATATTATGTGATATCCTGTTGGAGGATTGCTCCAATAGAGATTCTGCTCTTTGTTATCTGCTATTGGGACATCAAAATGCTTACCGGGCGGTGTGGGAGTCACGCTTTGGTTCTAATTTTTCGGCGATCAGCTATGGTTTTAAGGCGAGAGATAATTACATCGATGGTATCAAAGCTGATTCGACCTTGATTGATTTATATTTTGGGCTTGGTTCATATCATTATTGGAAAACGGTCAAAGCAGGGATTTTGACCTGGACAGGAATATTAAAAAATGACCGTAAAAAAGGAATCGATGAACTTAATCGCGCGATTGATTTTTCATTATTTTCGCAAAACACTGCCCGCTCTGCTATGATTTGGGTGTACATAAATGAAAAAGAGTATGGCCCGGCGATTGTTCTGGCCAAAGAGATGTTTGAAAAATATCCTGACGGCAATTTTTTCCTCTGGCCCCAGGCGGAGATCTATTATAAACAAAAAAAATATTCTGAGGCCATAAAGATGTATAGTTCAATTTTAGATCGTCTCAAAACCGCACCGGGGAACTATTTTAATATAATCGAGACAGTTTACTATCTGTATCAAAGTTATATAAAAAGCGATCAAAAAGAAAATGCCAAAAAGATGCTTTTGTATTTTGATTCTATCAAAGACGGCTTCTCCAAACAGACACGTCGTGTCCAGCGCCGTAAAATATCGTTTTTACGAAGAAAAAATTGAATTGATTTGTATAATTTACTGTAATATTATAAATTGTTAAAGCCATGAAAAATGATAAAAAACAAATAGAAATCAAATTGACCGCTGAAGTCTCATGCGCCGGTTGAGCTGCCAAGCTTGGGCCAAAGTTTTTGGCCGATGTGTTAAAAGACCTGCCTGCCCAGTCCAATCCGAATCTTTTGGTTGGGTTTAATACTGCCGATGATGCCGGTATCTATAAGATCAATGAGAAACAGGCGCTGGTACAGACAGTTGATTTTTTCCCGCCGATTGTTGATGATCCGTTTATTTTCGGGCAGATCGCGGCGGCTAATGCTTTGTCTGATATTTACGCGATGGGCGGGAAACCATTGACAGGGCTAAATATTGTCGGATTTCCTCCACAGATGCCGTCTTATATTTTGACCGAGATGCTAAAAGGCGGGGGAGAGAAGATCCGTGAGGCTGGCGCGGCAGTGGTTGGCGGGCATTCGATAAAAGATAAGGAATTAAAATACGGTGTCTCTGTCACTGGTATTATAGATATAGACAAAATTATCACCAATAGTAACGCGCAGGTCGGTGATAAATTGTATCTAACCAAACCACTTGGAACTGGTATAATCACTACTGCAATAAAACGTAATGCGGCTGATGCTGAATCGGCTGAATATGTGATGAACCTGATGACTCAGCTGAATAAAACCGCCTGTGAACTTATGCTAAAACATGATGTTCATTCCGCTACCGATGTGACCGGGTTTGGAATTCTGGGGCATGCCTATGAGTTAGCGAATGCATCGGGTGTAAGTATTAAAATTGATTTTGCTAAATTGCCGTTGATTCCCAAGGCGCTTGAATATGCTGAGGCAGGTAATCTAACCGGCGGGGCCAATGCCAATATTGACTATCTAAAAGACAAAGTGCAGATTTCATCTGATCTGAAAAAAGCCGAACTTGATATATTATACGATGCCCAGACATCGGGTGGTCTGCTGATAGCAATGTCATCAGATGATGGTGATAAATTTTTGACTGAAGCCAACACTACTGGTCTCACTGTCGCTGAAATCGGTGAAGTGATAGAGAAAAGTGAGTTTGGGATTGTGGTTGGGTAGGTAACTATATTATGGAAGATATGTTAAAAGAAAAAATTATTGGGTTTGAAAAACATCTGTTTTTGCCTGAGGTGCGGAAATCGGCCAAGGAGCTCGATAGATTATTGGCTGAGAAGTTTGTTGAATTTGGAAGTACCGGGGATAAATATAATAAACAACAGATAATTGATACTCTCGACGCCGAATCAGAGTTACAGATCACTGCGACTGGGTTTGATTTTGAACAATTGGCCGGTGAAGCAGTGATGCTAACATATCGAGCTGTTATTAAAGAACAGGGTGTCGAAAAAGAGCGTTTATCATTACGGACCTCAATATGGAAATTAATCGAAAACCGCTGGCAGATGCTTTTTCATCAGGGAACCCCAACTCAAGATTTCAAATAGAATAACTCTCAGCCCTTAGTTTACTTCAGTATCTATAACAAGCAACGGCGCACCACAACTTAATTCAACTTTCGGCTTAATAGAGTTATTCTTCTAAAAGATGTATTATAACATCGTGGGCAGGGGGGAATTCTATCTTTGATATTATCAAGAAATAACCGTTTACCGCATCGAGTACATAAATAAAATCCAACACCCGGTTTTTGACCAGTTTTATAACTCATATTGTTCCTTTCATTTGATCCAGTCAATTTTTGTGCGCGGCAGATGTCCACATCTGCCCGGGGGCAACTGACCAAATTCTCACAGTAAACTGTGAGGTACTATACATCATAATACTATATTACTATTAGACCTTTATCTTCATTCTTCAGCAAAACTTCAAAGACTTCTTTTGTATTATCTAATCTGATTCCTATACAACCCAAAGTGCCAGGGATGTTGCCATCGGGATGAATCCCAAATCCTGATCGCTCGGTTTCAAATTGTGCTATAATTCGGCACCACCATGCGAAACCTGTTTTATCGCGATATGGTTCATATTTTTTTGCGGTTGATTTGATTTCGACCGGCTCGGTTATATAATATTCACCGGCGGGTAGTTTTCCTTTTCCAAACGGCCCACTGATTGCCGGCCAAAATATCCCATCGGGAGAGATCAGTTGATTGTTTTCGTATTTCCACGGCATACAAAAACATCTATCGCTAAATCAACCATTATATAGTAGTGATTTTGTGACCGGGTGGCGTACCCCTGCCTAGGGTAGCTTATCCCTTGGGGTGCGGGAATATTCAAATTTGTGGGTGATGGAAGTCTCTCATAGTATGAAATGATTAAAAATGAGAATTTATCGAACTTGACATATGGCTGATTTGGGAGCATATTCATACAAATCAAACCCATTTTAGGTTTGGTTTGTATATAGAATAGATAATGAAGCAAAGGATATAAAATGCCATACAATTTTGCGTTAACCGGTGCGGCCGGATATGTTGCCCCAAGGCACCTGAAAGCTATCAAAGATACCGGAAATAAATTAATCTGCGCCGTTGACCCGAATGATTCGGTGGGGATTTTAGATAGTTATTTCAAAGATGCCTGGTTTTTTACCGAGTTTGAACGATTTGACCGTCATGTTGAAAAACTTCGCCGGGCAAATCAGAAAAATCAAATTCAATATCTTTCGATCTGTTCGCCAAATTATCTTCATGATGCTCATGCACGGTTTGCATTACGAGTCGGCGCCGATGCTATTTGTGAAAAACCGTTGGTGTTAAATCCATGGAATATCGACGCTCTTCAAGAATTGGAACAGGAATTTAAACAACGAGTTTTTACAGTTTTACAACTGCGAGTACATCCATCGCTGATAGCTTTAAAAGAAAAATTTGCCAAAGAAAAATCCAAAACCAAAAAAGAGGTTAATCTTACATATTGCACGTCGCGTGGAGCCTGGTATTTGGTCTCATGGAAGGGACAGATAGAGCGTTCCGGCGGGTTAGCGACTAATATTGGTATTCATTTCTTTGATTTACTTATCTGGCTGTTTGGTGATGTTCAAAAAAGTGATGTGCATATTTCCGAACCGACCAAAACCGGCGGATTTCTTGAACTTGAAAACGCCCGAGTAAGATGGATGTTGTCTATTGACCGTAATGATCTGCCAAAAGAAGCTGTCGAGGCTGGCAAACCAACTTATCGTTCGATTACTGTTGACGGCGAAGAGATAGAATTTTCCGGGGGATTCACCGATTTACACACAATGATATATCAGGAGACCATTGCCGGACGCGGATTTGGGCTCGATGATGCCCGTGCGTCGATTGAACTGGCTCATGATATCAGAAACGCAAAACCGGTTGGAATCAAAGATGAGACTCATCCGTTTTTGTCAAAAAAATAAATAATTGGGGTTTATTTATGTCTAATGATGTTATTTGGTTTAAACGTGAATTTGAATTTATTTTACCGCCTGAGATGTATGCCATCCAAGTTGAACGACTTCGCGGAACTCCGGCCCGGCTTGAAGAAAAAGTCGCCAATATTCCTAATGATGTTTTAATCCAAAGTGAAGGCGAAAAATGGTCGGTTAAACAATCAATTGGTCATATGATCGTTTGTTTTGATCTTTGGGATCCAAGAATTGTTGATTTTAAAAATCGAGAAAAAGAGCTTCATCCGGCTGATTTGAATAATACTAAATCAAAAGAAACTAATTTTAATGATCAGCCTTTGGCTGAATTGGTCAAACAGTTTCGTGCCAAACAGGAGAATTTGGTCAAAGAATTTGAAAGTTTCTCTGATGATGACGCCGCTTTAAGCGCATTTCATCCGCGACTGCAAAAACCGATGCGACTGATCGACCTGGCATATTTTATCGCGGAACATGACGATCATCATCTTGCCTGTATGACCGATCTGATTCGTAAATATAGTAAATAACTTATTTGTCCGAATTATCCGAATGGTTTATCGCGTCCAAGAACTCTTCGCATAACCGTTATCTGTCCGGCGTGATAATAATCGTGTCTGCAAAAGTCTGGAATACCTTCCGACACGGATGTTTTCCATTCATCGCCCAACTCAACTTCACTGTCCAGATCCTTTTCAGGCATTTTATCCAGCGCCGTCAGAATCTTATCAAAATGCGTATATAATGATTGTTTTACTTCTTCCATAGAAGGATAAATAGACGCATTGTCATACAGTTTTGATCCATAACCAAATAGTTTGGTCCATTCCTCAGGAAAATCCGCGTTT
>JAAERC010000473.1 GCA_024230695.1 Candidatus Zixiibacteriota bacterium | reverse complement strand
GATATCTGGAACGATTCAGCAAAAGCTAACGGATTTGGAAGGACATTTTTATGGGACGGCTTCGACGAAGAAGACAAAAACGCTGTAAGCTCATATGTTGTTAGATTTGCAACTGCTGTTCCTGTAACACTTGGAATGACCGAGGGTTCAGATTCAATATCAATTAGACTTCAAATAGTGGGGAAACCTGCATAATGGCATTTACTGGAGATTACGCAACAATATTAGCAAGTGACAATATTCAAGTCACTTGGAAATTTGCGGTCGCAGATAAAGATGGAAACATTATATACATTTCTAATCAGGATTTTCCCGGGACGCTCCCGGCAGAAACAAAATTTCTGTCTACAGAAACAAAATTTCTATCCACAGAAACAAAATTTATAGGTGAAATTGATGTCGATTATGTTTTTAGAATAGATAATTTTTCAGGAATAAATCTTAAGAGAAACAATTCTGAATTAGGGATACAAACAGCAGATACACTTAATTTTGACATTATTAATTCAGATAGTGCGTTAACAGCTTCGAATTATATAGGCGGCAGCGTCACCCTGCAATTAGTTTTAGGAACGTCAGCAATAGAGCCTTTGACATTCTACACCTGGAAATTTTACATTGAACTTGCAAACGAAACACCGTCAAAACTTATAAAAATCAAAGCTGTTGACATAGTTCAGCAGAAAATAAAAGAGGTGTGGCCTTCTACTCCGTTAATCTCTGATTTAGTCGCTGAAGGCGCAAACAGGGGAAATATAGAGGCATGGGTTCCGGTTCCGATTGGCAAGCCATATATTCCGTTAACCCCGGTTTATCATGCTGGAATTACAAGCACATTATATTTATTAGGCCCGGCAACAGTAAACGGAAATGCTGTAACATACACAGTTTACGCAGCACGAAGCCCAAAGGAAGTCGGGAAAGTCGAGTACACTGAATTTTTTAATCAAACCACAATCGGTGATTATAGATATTTTTATTTAACTCCGACTTCCGGAGGCACAACGGCAGCAAATTTATTATTCAGAAACGGCGACAGGCTTTATGATTTACCTGTCCAGTTTTCAAGATCAGATACAGCAAGCTTAACAAATCCGGCAGATGCAATTCAGTTTATATTAGAAGATATGGGCTTGACAGTTGATTCAACAACCTTTGCAACAGCGAAAGCACTATATACAACCCGTACTCTGGCTTGGAACAGAGCTTGGAGATTCAAAACAGCTACAAAAAATATACTTGCAGAACTCCAAAACTCTTGCGCTTCAGCTTTAAGAAGTCAAGAAACAGTTGAATTAATCCCGTTCGATGCGACAAGCCTTGAAACTGTTTCAAACGATAATGTATTTTTAAGCGGTGATTTTACAAGCGAGGACACATTTTCGCTGCGAAACGTGCAAAACAATAGCACTAATGATTCTGGATATGTGGCAGCTCAACAAGCCGACATACCCCAAGATGAACTTGTAAAAGTAATTGTTCCTGCCGGAGGCGCAACAACCGACAATCCAACCTCAGACACATTAGAACTTTACGCCGTTCAAGACTCACAAGACGTTCAAAAGCTCGGAATAATGTATTTTCAGAAGAAACTGGATAAAGAAAACGAACTTAGTTTTGATGGGTTTCCTGAATTATTATCTTATTTACCTGACCAGATTTTAACAATAGGCACTGATTACGACAAGGCGGTTTATAATTTATGTAAAAAGGGTTATAGTGCGTGGACTGATGATGATATATTGTCCTATACAGTAGCGCCAGTTAGGGGTACTGTTGTTTTAGATACATCTGAAAAAGTATTTGGGACTCAATCACTTAAAATGACAGCAACAGCAAATAATTCATATATATTTCTAACTGACAGCCCATCTAATTACAATATGGATATAACAGGGAATAAAAAATGGATTATTTCAGGCTATGTTATGTCAACAGACACCAATGGGGAATGTTATTTAAACCTTAAAACACCATCTGCTCAATATACATCAGGTAATAAGTTTATAGCGTTGCCTAATGTATGGACTCGCATATCTGCTGTTTTAGATTTAACAGCAGATTCATCAACAGAATGTTTTTTCGTACCTGTTAACAATGATTCAGGAAACATAATGTGGTTCGATGGCCTAATGCTCGAAGAACAAATTGACGGAGCAACAACACCCTCTCAATACGTCATGCCCGAAGCAACCGGCCAAAGCCCGAAAGTAATAATTGAATCTCTAAATATTTCGTCTGATTTGAAGTTAGCTTATAAATGCATTCAATTTTCACACGAGTTACAGGGATGGGATGACATAACCGTTTCAGGTTACACAGTCTCTGAAGAGCAGAATCAGACTTTTTACACGCCTGTGTGCGGCTCAGATGTTGAATTTACAACAGCATATCCTTTGAAAAATATTAATTATGAAATATATGATTCAGAAGTATTAAGAACAGACGAAGACGTTGCGACAAATGGCGGTGTTGAGATATCGAATTATGGTATAAAGGCTTATAACACCGATCCTTTATTAGTTTTTGATTTAAATATATCTGCCGGAACTCTTGATTTAATTGCAAACTTAAACGTTAAATCTGGAAACGATGTTACAATTGACGGTGGAGAGTTGACGCTGTGGAACACGGCGCATACAACACAGTATATTGATATATCAGGGACTGGTATTGAGGTGTTGGAGGGCGGTGATATTACAATGGAGTCTGTCACAGGTGGGACAACACTTGCTGATAGAGCATCAATATTTTTTCCTATTACTGGCTCGAACGTTATTAATATAAACTCAGATTATGACGGAGAGACCGTATCAATATATCCTAATGCCATAGGGGACACACAGTTTAATGTAGGTTTTGATTTTGGAGGCGTAGCATCTATGTTTAACAAAATATGGATGAGAGCCAACGATATTATATCAATTTATGGTCAATCTCAGGATAGTGTTTTTACTGCGTCTTTAACTCACAAAATAGAAGCTGCAAGAGCCACTACTGGTTTAATAGCCCACTATCTTGATGGAGGCAACGAGGAGTTCGCTTATATTTCTTTAAGGGCAACAACAACAACAGCATATATAAAGCAAACAGCAGCAGACGGTGACCCTGGGAGTAGTATTGTTAATCTTAATGGTGATTCTGTTATATATGTGTCTGGCGCAAACGTATACCTAAGATATAAAGATTACTCAGGAACAGCAAGAAACATCCAATTAGGATAAAAGGATAACAAAATGCAAATAACAATAGAAGAACTTAAAGAAATAATAGCAGATCAAAAAATTTTAGAATACAAATTGGGGCAAGAACTTCAAAAACTTTCAGAAGAAAATAAAAAGCTGAAAGAAGAGAATGCAAAACTTTCAACTGTTGAAGAAAAACCGGGGGTGTAAATGGCTGGTGAACAAGTAATACAATACATGGAGTTGTTGACTGGTGGTTCATCGACTGCTGTGGATGGAATAGACGGAGACGACAGGGGCGACGGTGAGGCGATATCACTTGACGACATAACTTATGCGAATGTTTCAGGTGTTCATTATGTGTATAAGTATACTGCAACCGCTGCCGTTGAAAGCGTTCCTGATATAATAAGGCCTGATGTAAATAATGATCCTACTAAAGCATGGGTGTTACAAGAATATACCACACATGGGACATGGACACCTACATGGACAAATGCGACAGGGGCGACGACTGGGACGTACACAAAAACAGGTCGTCTCGTTTTTTATACTGCGAAATTAGTGGTAACAGCCGTTACGGGTAACGTTGCTATTGGTAACCACCCCTTCACCATTTCCGGCACGCACTTACCGAATGTACTCTTTCTTGATTCTGGCGCTACTTACTACATAGGTAGCTCATCTACCACCGGGACAACTGTATACGCAGTTAATATTACAGATGGGAGTGTACTCACGTTATCCGCAACCATTCCTTTTACATGGGCATCTGGTGACGAGATACATGTTAGTGGAACATACCAGGTGTTCTAAACTAAAGGGTGTAAAATAACACCCTTTATTTTTATTGATTTAAAATTATTTCTTTGTTTGTTTTAACCAGCTTATGGAAATCATAGAGTCTGTTGTTGATCATTTCAAATTCGTCTTTGAAATCATCAACAGTTAAATGATGGATAAACAATTGTTTGTTTTTTGGAAATTGTGAACAGTAAGAAATATAATCAATTGATTCATTTTTTGACTCTTTTAAATTAAATGCTAATTGCCATTTATAT
>JAAERC010000472.1 GCA_024230695.1 Candidatus Zixiibacteriota bacterium | reverse complement strand
CACTGGTGTGGCGCACCAGTATTACACCACTGCCATACCTTTAACAACTCACAAGACCAATTTCGGCAGGCTTTGCTGCAGAAAATATATGCAAAAAACATGCCACTGGGAGGACTTCAAGGATTGTGAATTCAATAATATACCACTACAAGAATTAGTTAAATTATTTTTAATTATTATTGAAATGTCAAAATTCCGTGACGACTATAAAGGAAATATAGGCCGTCATTCTACTACAAAAGCCCCTTAAATAAAGCTTTCACAGTGTTGTGTGCACCGGATGTCACATATTGTGCATACAAAGTCTCCTCATTATGAGCTTTTTGTTATTTTCGGGGACGATAAGGGATTAGTTTTCAGTGAATATGGTATAAGCATTTGCATACTTTCCGAATAATATGATGTTGAAAGCTGAAGCCAAAAATCGCCCCTGTAACCGCTTGAAGATATCGTTAGATTTCCCGCAGCCTCAATAGCCTTAATTTTGCAAATAATCGCCAAGGTGGAATATGTTTCCGAAGTAATCAATGCTTGGTCGGTAGAGCTTTCGTATTCCGGGTCGATAATGGCCCTGATTTTACTTGAAGCTTCCAGAATAGCATTGTTAATTGCTTCATCTGTAATGTTTCCATAGAGCGATTGATAATCGATATATACAAGCTGGCCGGCTTCAATATCTCCGGAAGCCAATCTGGTGATATATCCATTATTGTAGTTTATCGTGTAGTCGACATCGCGGGAATAAACCTTGTAGTGCTGATACCAGATATATACTTCGGCGGATGTTTCAATAGCGCCGGCGGTAATTCTTATTATAACACCTTGATCATAATCAACAGTGAAATCAATATTTTCTGTGAAGATTTTCCCCATTGATGAATTATTGGCGACAACTACGGTATCGGGGATAAGTTCATTATAAGTCAGTGTCACTTTATCT
>JAAERC010000471.1 GCA_024230695.1 Candidatus Zixiibacteriota bacterium | reverse complement strand
ATGGAACCGGAATGATTGAAAAAGTGGCCGAAAGGCGGAGTATGTTTTTCCGTCCGGCTAAAACAAGCGAGACCAAACGACAGGTCAGCGCCGCCAATATCAGCCAACTCGGTATCATTGTTTCATCTAAAAATCCACCATTAAAACCGGGACTGATCGATAGGTTTATTATTGCTGCGGATATGGGCGATCTCAAACCGTTGATTATTGTTAATAAAATAGATCTGGGCCGGCCTGAGATAGCCGATGAGCTTGAAAAAGGGTATAGCAATATTGGTGTCCCGATTTTGTTTATTTCCGCGGAAACAGGAGAGGGGTTTACAAAGCTATCTGAGTTAGTTAAAGATGAACGCACAATTTTTGCCGGCCATTCTGGTGTTGGAAAATCAACAATATTAAACAGACTGGTTCCCGGTTTGAATATAAAAGTCGGTGAGGTTTCCAAATATAGCGACAAAGGAGTTCACACTACTTCAAATATTGAGATGTATGAGATCCCCGACGGCGGTTTTGTGGTTGATAGCCCGGGAATAAAAATATTAAGATTATGGGAACTTAAACAGGAAGATCTGCCTTATTATTATAAAGAGATGGAAGACTGTTTGAATTTGTGTCGGTTTACCGGATGTAGTCATACTCATGAACCAGATTGTGCTGTCAAGGATGCTCTTGATAAAGGTCTGATTCCAAAGTTCCGATACGAAAACTATGTGACGATATATAAGTCGCTTGAACAGATTCACTGAATGCAATAGGAATAAGTAATGGGAAAATTCAAGTTAGCAATAGGACTTCACAATCATCAGCCGATTGGCAATTTTGATCATATCTTTGAAGAAACTCACCATTTGGCATATGCACCGTTTATAAAATTACTTTTGCAGTATGAAAATATTCGTTTGTCATTGCACCAATCAGGAATCTTATGGAACTGGCAGGAACAAAACCATCCCGAATATTTGGAGAAAATAAAAAAGCTTGTTAAACAAAACCGGGTTGAACTTATGACCGGTGGTTTTTATGAACCGATTTTGCCATCGATTCCTGATCGCGATAAAAAAGGACAGATAAAACTTCTCAATAAATATCTGAATGAAAAATTTGATGTCGATCCAACCGGATTATGGCTGACCGAACGAGTCTGGGAACCTCATCTTCCCAAAACATTAAAACAATCTGGGGTCCAATATCTGCCGATTGATGATACTCATTTTCTTTATGCTGGATTTGGGCACGAAGAGTTAAAAGGTGTTTTTGTTACCGAAGAAGAGGGTTATCAAATCAGACTTCTTCCGATTCAAAAACGACTTCGGTATCTGATTCCATTTGGAACCGTTGAAGAGATAATTAACGAACTTAAACAACAAGCCGAAACGAATCCGGGCGGTATGGCTATTTATGCCGATGACGGTGAAAAATTTGGCGGCTGGCCGGGAACTAATAAGCATTGTTATAAAGAAAAATGGCTTGAACAGTTTTTTGCCGCGCTGGAATATAATAGCGATTGGCTCGAGGTCTGCCCGCTTGGTGAGGTTGCCACAACCGAGCCGGTTGGTCGGGCGTATTTGCAATCGGCATCGTATTCAGAGATGTTGCATTGGTCACTCCCACCTCAGGCATTTGTTGAATACGAAGAGTTTGAGCAGTGGGTCAAAGATAGCGGTAAAATCGAACAGTACGGTCGTTTTATTCGCGGCGGACATTGGCGTGGATTTTTGGGGAAATATCCCGAATCAAATCTGATGCATAAACGGATGCTTGCTGTTTCCAAAAAGTTGATCGAATATGAAAAATTAAATCCAAATGATACCAAAACGATAAATGAGGTTCGCGAATACCTTTACGCCGGTCAGTGCAACTGCTCTTATTGGCATGGTGTTTTTGGTGGATTGTATCTTCCGCATCTAAGGTCGGCCATTTTTGAAAATCTGATTAAAGCCGAAAAGATTTTAATAGGCGTTGATCGCGATAACACCGAAACGGTTATTACCGATTATGACTGTGATGGTCTTGATGAGATCGTTGTCACTACCAATAAATTTATTTCGGTAATTAAACCATCCACTGGTGGCAGTATGGTGGAACTTAATTGTCTTGAAAGTAACTTCAACGCTACCGATATTCTTAATCGCCGTCGTGAGGGGTATCATCGGAAATTATCATCGGCGATTGTTGAAGGATCAGTTGATGAATCACACTCGATTCATGATTCGGTTTTGGCCAAAGAGGATGGATTAGAGAATCTTCTGGCCGAGGACTGGTATTTGAGGCGATGTTTTATCGATCATTTCTTTGGTGATGATGTTAATATTGATAATTTCTCATCTGGAAAATTCCATGATAGTGGTAATTTTGTTCTGGAACCATACCAGCATATAAAAGAGAGCGATCCCGGAAAAATCGATCTAAGGCGGTTTGGTTTTTTAAATCAAGATAATGCTTCCAAAGCAATTAGAATCGATAAACGGTATCATTTCAGTTTAGACTCTGAGGCGATTTCAGTTAATTATTGTCTGACCGCCTTAAATGAAGATATACACAACGCCCGCTTTGCGGTGGAATGTAATTTCAATTTCCTCGCGGGGCATTCCGATGATAGATACATCCTTTTTAATGGTCAAAAAATCGAAAAAGGCTATCTCGATGCTACCGTAGTTCGCGATGAGAATAACAGTATTATTATGCAGGATGATTGGCGCGACTTTGCTGTTGCTATGATGGTTAACAAAACCTCGCAGGTCTGGCAATGTCCAATTTTTACTGTCTCATTGTCCGAGGGTGGTTTTGAGAAAGTGTATCAGGGAACATCGCTGGTTAATCTGTTTGACCTGAATCTCAAAAAAGGTGTCCCGACCGAAATCAGTTTTTTGCTATTTGCCGGTAAACCTGAGACGATGCCGAATCGGTTTCATGTTAATGAAAATAATATAGTCACCGCCGGGCTATAATATAATTATAATCTAAATTCGAATTTAAGCACTTTAAATATTTCATCAGCGATGATTTTATGTCCCATCTCTGTTGGATGACAATGATCTATGAAAAGTTTTTCATTATCATTGTCTCTAAACACAGACGGAAGATCGATTACTAAAACATTTTCATGTTCGGATAATTGATTTATGATAAATTTATACTCATCCTTAATTCTTAATGAGAAGTAATCAGATTGCAGGGCAGAGTCCAAATAAGAAACTGCCTCGGAGGTGGAGTCATT
>JAAERC010000470.1 GCA_024230695.1 Candidatus Zixiibacteriota bacterium | reverse complement strand
TCAACATTGGAGGATTGAGATGAGTGAGATGTCTCGAAGGAAGTTTCTGGAAACCGGATCAAAGGGAATTGCTTTGGCATCAATTCCGTTTATTTTTGGAGCCAATCCCTTAGCCGCAATTATGGCTCCGGGCGGGGGGGGACTCAAAGACTATTATGAACATTTTGGTGTGAATGAATCAATTATAAATCAGGTAATGGGCACCGCTCTTGAAAAGGGTGGCGATTTCTGTGATTTATATTTTCAACACAAAATCTCCAATAGTATTGGACTTGAAGACAATATTGTCAGTAGGGCATCGACCGATGTTGCGCTTGGCGTTGGTATTCGTGTTGTTCGCGAAGATCAAACCGGATATTCTTTTACCGAAGAAATATCACTTAAGGCGATGAAAGAAGCGGCTCAAACAGCCGCCAATATTGCGAATGCCAATAAATCATTCAATCCGGTTGAATTGAAACATCACCAAACGCCAAGCTATTACAATGTTAATACACGCTGGGAAGATGTTGGGATCGATACAAAGATTCCAATGCTTCAACAAATAAATGATAAAATGGCCAGCATTGATAAAAGAGTTATTAAGACTCAGGTTTATTTTGGTGATTCCAATGATTATATGATGGTTGCTACTTCTGACGGACGAGTCGCTTATGATTATCGACCACAGACTCGTGTTTTTGCAGTATGTAACGCCGAAGAAAACGGTCGCCGTGAAAATAATTATGATATGCTTGGCGGGCGGATGGGTATTGAATACTATACACCGGAAAGTCTTGAAAATCTGGCTATTTCAACTGTGAAAAAGACGGTCGATCTTTTTGAAGCTGTTAAACCTGAGGCTGGTGAGATGGAAGTTGTATTGGCGGCTGGCGATGCTGGGATTTTGTTACATGAGGCAATTGGTCATGGAATGGAAGCCGATTTTAATCGTCGCGGAGAATCGTTATTTGCCGACAAGATCGGTAAAAAAGTAGCCGAGGACTTTGTCAGTATTGTTGATGATGGAACTCTTCCGAATTATCGTGGCTCGCTTAATGTTGATGATGAAGGTAATGATACCGAGGTGACTTACCTTGTTGAAAAGGGTATTTTAAAAACCTACCTGCATGATAAGATCAGTGCAAAACATTATGATGTAAAGCCGACCGGAAATGGACGGCGTGAATCATTC
>JAAERC010000469.1 GCA_024230695.1 Candidatus Zixiibacteriota bacterium | reverse complement strand
CGAAGTGTGTCTATCAATATTGACCTGAAAAGTTATATCACCAGATGAACCATGAGCCGCTATTGCACCCGACCATTCGATCTGATCTTCCTGCGAATTATAAACTGCTCCACCAGTTACACTGCCATCGATATAAAAAGCATTCTGTGGAATTTTATCAGAAATCGTAACTGAATTATCATCAATATCACTATTATTTTCAGCTCTCAAAGTATAGGTCAAAGTATCACCGGAATAGGCCGTTGATTTATCAACCTCTTTAAAAATATTCAACTCTGGCTTTGGAGATTCCAACACAGTTGTTATTACCGTATCAGAAATGTCGCCGCTTTCCTGAATTACTGTTCCAATATTGGTTATTTGCGTCCGAGCCGGAGTATCGGAATCTATAATTGCTGAAAAAGTCAGTATAGCCGATTCTCCCGCATATATATAATCAACATACCAGCTAAGGCGGTCAAAATTAGCGTCATAGGTACCATTAACGGCACTACCCAAAATATATGTTGAGTACTCTGGGATATCATCAACTATATCAGTAAAGTCCGCTCTGGCGCTGCCAATATTTGAAATAGTTAAAGTATAATTTAGCGTATCCCCGGCAAATGCTGTCGCTTTGTCAACCTGCTTAATAATCTGAAGCTCAGGTTTTGGTAAAACTCTTACTTTGGTAATAACAACATTACTATAAAAAATTCCTGGCAAGGAAATTTTTGCCGTATTACGGATCTCGGTCCAAATTGGAGTTCCGGGATCTATCTGCGCTTGATACGAAAATTCAACTTCAGTACCTGCCGCCAGAAGTGCGATTTCCCATTCTACCTTATTATATGTTGATGAGTAAACACCATTATTGCTAGCACTTCCCTGAACATAAATCGTATGGACAGGGATACTATCCTCAACAAGAACATTTTCAACATCACTACTATCCAGGTTTTTGACCAAAATAGTATAGGTTAGTATCGAGCCGGGTCCGGCAATAGTCGAATCAACTGATTTGACTATTTGCATATTATAAACTGGACAACGATCCGTACTATCCGGTTTCTCGCTATCCAAACCAAAAGCCATCATCGGAGATAATAAAAGAAGTCCGATAATTAATATAGTTTTCATTGTACTGCTGCTTTTAAACATAATGTTATTTTTTGTATTCATAATTACCCCAATCCT
>JAAERC010000468.1 GCA_024230695.1 Candidatus Zixiibacteriota bacterium | reverse complement strand
TTAAAAGATATTGATCGTATAACATCAAATAACATTTTAGAGATTGCGCGTAAAATATTTGTTTCTGACGGGATGACGATCACATCACTGGGACCGGGCACAAAAGAGGATTTGGATAAAGTCGATTATTCTATTTAAAGTACTATGAGAATTTAAATACTTATGCCTATTCTGGCTTTTCATAATTGTTCGCCCGGCTTTTTAAACGGATTAAATAATTATTCCCCCAATCGATTTGAAAATCTCTTAGTATCTATTCAAAGTAATAATTATAAATTTGTTGGTTTGTCTGATTATATTGACGATGGCCAAAAATATAATGATGTTGTTTTGACCTTTGATGATGGCTACGAATCATTTTATCAGTTTGTTTATCCGATACTGAATAAACTATCTATTCCGGCAACTGTTTTTATTCCAACTGATTTTATTGGCAAAACAAATCAATGGGATTACATGGGCGCCTTGTTTCCATCGGAACATCTTTCGGTAGGACAGATCAAAGAGTTATCAAAAAACGGTATAACAATCGCATCGCATGGATTAGCTCATCGGTGTCTAACTCAAATGCCGAATCGTTTACTAAATCTTGAGCTTAAAAGATCCAAAGAAATTCTTGAGGATATTATAGAAAGAAAAATCAGTTTTATAAGTTATCCATTTGGGCGGTTTAATGCCAAAGTCGAATCGATTGCTTCACAAGTTGGATATCGAAATGGTTTGGCGCTTTCACTGAGAAAAAGGGGAGAGGGTGGTTTCACAATCCCGAGACAAGCGGTGTATGCTTTTGATACCCCATATTCTGTTAATAATAAACTAATTAAAGGCGGAATTAACAAAATTGAAACACTTAAAGGTATAATTATGAATAGTTATGCCGGCGGAACTATCTTTTTAAATAATCTTCGCGGCAAGAAATAACCAACAGGTTCTAATTTCTAACGAATCATTGCCGAATATTGTTGATAAACATCAATTAATCATATAAATTCAATGCTTGAAAATAAATTTTAAATGTGATGGATAATATGGATAATACACAAACCTCAAATAATAGATACAACTTTAAAGAAGTTGAAGCAAAATGGCAAAAATTCTGGAACGACACAGGCCTTTATAAGGCATCTGATAAACCAGGTAAAGAGAAATTCTATATGCTGGTTATGTTTGCTTATCCATCCGGCGATATTCATATGGGTCATTTCCGAAATTATATAATTGGTGATGCTGTCGCTCGTTACCAGATGATGCTTGGTAAAGAGGTTATTCATCCTTTTGGCTGGGATGCTTTTGGTTTACCGGCCGAACGTGCCGCAATAAAACGCGATCTTCATCCGGCCAGCTGGACCCAGGATAATATCGAAGTTTCGCGCAACACATTAAAGGCTACCGGGGTCTCATTTGATTGGTCGCGAGAAGTTGCCTCATGTAATCCTGATTACTACAAATGGACCCAGTGGATGTTTGTTCAGCTATTCAAGAATAATCTGGCTTATCAGAAGACTGGTTGGGTCAACTGGTGCCCCGAGGATAAAACTGTTCTGGCCAATGAGCAGGTCGTTGA
>JAAERC010000467.1 GCA_024230695.1 Candidatus Zixiibacteriota bacterium | reverse complement strand
TGGAAAACACAGCACAGGTAGCAACTGTCAGCATTGTGTAACTCATTTATGCAAATTTCCAATCAAATCAAATGAGCGCGAATAAAACGCGCTTGAATCATGACATTTCGAATCAAATGGGACAACGATGAATGAAATGGACAGTATGAATCAACCGGGACCTAGACCAAATGGTATGGACTCATACAAAACCAGCCAATGTTGAGCAGACACAAAACCAAAAATTGGGAAAATTGCTGCAAAATGGCCCCCGTGAAGTTGGCAGACGAAAGGGTCATTATACGGACTTTTTTATACGAATTAGTTTTCACCATGATAATGAGGTGAATGGAGTCCGAAAAGTGTTTGGAATTATAGATATTACCATTAGTAATTAATTATCAGCTTTTGGTTAATTAGGTACAATGAAAACGGAGAGAAAAACGAGTTTAAAGAAAATAAGATGACATACGAAAATAATTATACCAACTTATACAACTTTATACAGATAAGTGGTACCAAAAATGTATTATTGTGAAAAATATACTACTTTATACGGAGTTATACTGAAATATACTAACATATACAATCTTATACCATTATATACAATGTTATACTGTTGTATACCAACTTATACCAATTTATACCAACTTATACAAAGTTATACGAAAAACTTTCGTAATGGTTCAGAAGTAACGCTAATCAGTAGAATAGGAAAGGAAGAGGGTCCGGTAGTAAAAGAACAGGGTCCAATGTTATTTTTCTGGTACCCCGGGCGAAATTCGCAGCGAAGCCAATGCTCGCGTGCCTTTGGATCTGCAGACTTGGTTGCAGTGGCGTCCCATCCCATCTACCTCGTCGGGTACATCAGAAAAGCGGCAATGGTGCTATCTATTGGAGCCACCAATGTGGGTTACACGATATGGCCTGACGAAGGAGGACCGTGGACACGAATAATCGCCTGCTCGGAGTGAGGCGCTGTCTATATTACAAATAATATGCTGTATCATATCATATGGAGTCATTTCTGGAGTCGGTTCTGGAGTTGCATCAGCCATCGATAATTGATCGATCGATCAACCCGCATGGACGATAACAAGTCGATGGACTGGAGGAGTGGTGGGCGATATTCAAATGTGTCAGATTTATCCCAGCTCACGTGATCAAATCGATGCAATCTCATTGGTCATATCCTAGGTCACGTGATCGAATTGATGCAATCTCATTGGTCAAAAATTGTCATAAACAGCCTACATTGGCATTCTAATCACAAAAGTACTGTATTGTACTCCTTTTCCCTGCTTTATACAAACATATGAAAATATATGAAAATATACCATATACGAAAATATACCATATACGAACTTATACCATATACCATATACGAAAATATACAATTGTAAATCCTTCTAATTCGTTATCACAAGCACGAAACCAGCTGAAATAGCAGACTTTTACTGACAATTATATGTTCTTTCTAATTCATTAAAAATATACAAACATTTCAAGGATTTTTTTTTCGTATAAAATCAACAATTGTATATGGTCTTTTCGTCTGCCAACTTCTCTGCGGTTGCAAAATGAGACCAATTTTTGAAAAACTGTGTGCAGTTTAGCCAGTTTACCTCAAGCATATGGCGGGACCCCAATCAACCTTTTTTGAACCTGTCCCTGACTGGTTGATATGCAAGGGCAGTTTCTTCCGGTACCAGTTTGCTAATTAACATGCCTGCCTTGCCTGAATCCTGTGGTTCCGTGCTGCGTAAACCAGGTTCAGGGCTGTCTGAAGCTCTGCCACTTTGT
>JAAERC010000466.1 GCA_024230695.1 Candidatus Zixiibacteriota bacterium | reverse complement strand
TCTGCCGAATGAAACATCATGTAGATCGGATTAGTACCAAACGGAAACATCGGCATCGCCGATTCGGCATCAAGCCAGGCGACTTTATCTTTGACATCAGCCGAGGTTTTATAATCCTTGCCGCAAGCAAGAACTAATATTAAAAGAACTAAAATTGATAATAAAAACCGTATAAAATATCTTATTTTCATAACCCTACCCATTCGAACCGACCGGTTCGATTTTTAACTGGCCGCTCAGCCAAAACCACTTTTGCCGCAACTTGAGGGGTCGCACGATCCACCAACTGTAGATGATGTCGTTGATGTTGATGAAAAACCTGAAACAAGTTTTTTCAGATCGTTTGATTTGCATTGCGGGCAATGTATAGTTATATCACTGCGCAAAACCAATTCTTCAAATTTATTGTCACACTCCAAACAGAGAAACTCAAACATCGGCATAACAAATACCTTAATCCAACATTGCCAGGGTCGAACCGACCACTGCACCAAAAATCGTTGCCGTTTTGGTGTCACATATCAGCGGTCAGGTGGAACCGAGCTGTCCATAAACAAAGCTTAGAGCAATTCCAGCTATCGCCCCTAATATAAGGCCAGAAATCAATCTGACAAACCGCTTTTTACTTAATATTTTCAATTAATTCCTTTAGTTTTACTTCGACATCACCTGCCAGCTCATCCAATCCGGAGTTCGGAAGCATTTTGGAAATCATTGATGGGCGCACAAGCGTAATTGCTGTTTTAGATTTTTCCTGGCGAAGCACAATCTTGCACGGCATAAACATCGCCACATTTTTATCTTTGCTTAATGCCTTAAACGCGAATCCGGCATTACAGATTTCATATATCTTGAGAGGTTCTATCTCAAATCCTTTTTCGGACAAAGTCTCAGTCACATTATGAACTGCCAATATCCGAAAATTATGTTCAGGAGTTATCCTTTCCAATGTTGTTGAAACATCATTTATTGGCTTATCTGATTCAATAGTATATTCTAGATCGCTCATAAATATTGGCCTTTTTTACTCCTCAATAATTTTATAACTTGTAATAATATTAGCCATCCCTTTTAATGACTGACTTACCATACAGTATCTGTCTTCAGAAAGGCTGATTGCCTTTTCGACTTTCTTTATTTCAAGACTCTTGCCTGTAAAAATATAATGA
>JAAERC010000465.1 GCA_024230695.1 Candidatus Zixiibacteriota bacterium | reverse complement strand
TCGATCGGCTTTTTCCATACCTTACTGGGTCCGGATCATTATCTGCCGTTTGTGGCGATTTCAAAAGCGAGAAACTGGTCACAACCCAAAACTCTGCTATTGACAGTCCTCTGTGGATTTGGTCATGTCTTAAGCTCAATTGTCATTGGGCTCATCGGAGTTGCTTTTGGAACCGCTCTTACAAAACTGGAATTTATTGAATCATTCAGAGGAGATTTGGCCGCATGGGCGCTGATTGCATTTGGTCTGGTTTATTTGATATGGGGATTACGTCGGGCCTATAAAAATAAACATCCCCATCATCATCACCATGATAAGAAAAATATTACTCCCTGGGTATTATTTATTGTTTTTGTGTTGGGACCATGCGAACCATTAATTCCTATCTTGATGTATCCCGCCGCAAAAAGTAGTTTGACAGGGATGATACTAGTTGCATCTGTTTTTAGTATTGTCACTATCGCCACAATGACATCAATCGTATATATACTCATAGGTGGATTCAAGTTATTTAAACTGCCATCTCTGGAAAGATACTCACATGCCCTGGCTGGTTTTGTGATCCTGCTTTGTGGAATAGCTATTCAGTTTGGATTGTAGGTTTAAAAACATGCCGAAGGTGGGACTCGAACCCACACACCCGTAAGGACACTGCGCCCTGAACACAGCGCGTCTACCAATTCCGCCACTTCGGCATTATCTCAAGAGCCTAATATAGTAGCTTATCAG
>JAAERC010000464.1 GCA_024230695.1 Candidatus Zixiibacteriota bacterium | reverse complement strand
GACTGTCGGTGATTTTGCGAATGGACTCTTCCGATGAATCTCCCTCGGTTTCGATATGTCCCAGTATTTCAATAGCGGCGGCACGAACGGGATCGTATTTCTTTTTATTCTCAGTCATTAAAACTCCATCGGCGTTTTTCTATTTCCAGAATCATCGGCGAATAACATCTCTTTTCTCAAAAATACAAGAGCCGGGATATTTTCTTGTTCGACTAATTCGGCAGATGCAATCACTTCCGGAGGTTTGGCATAACCACCAGTACCGATTCCCAGTTCCATATTAATAATTCCTATTTCTCTATTATCAACATTTTTTGACTGATAATCCAGTTTATAAATGGCCGGCCTGATATCTATTGTTTTCTCTTTGCCCTTCGTAGTTCTGAGAACCTCGACTTTTTCCCGAGCCATAAAACTATCAATTTTACTCTGTATCGTATCATTCGGTTCCACTTCTACTTGATATATCACAAGATTAAGCTTTGCCGATAGTGAAATTTTGGTATTGACGATCATTCCTGTTTCGACAATAAAATAATTTTCCGGTAGTTCAGCCTTAAGTCGTTCGCCCATTTCCGCATTAAATGGTTTTTCCAGAATCAGATCAAGATAATCGGCTTCAGATATATATCCAATTGACAGTGGCGGTGAAAATCCCATTTTCATATGTGGATGGAACCCTTGTGTATAAGCAATTGGAATACTTGACCGTCTGATAGCACGTTCAAAAACCCGCAAATTATCACGATGAGACAAAAACCTGCTCAAGCCTTTGCGTCCCCAACGGATTCTAACATTTCCGGTAACCGGCGTCAATCCGGTTCTGCCTGGCGATTTTTTGCGTGAGCGGCCAAAACCAAAATCATTATTTGTCTCTGAGGTAGATTCAATCGGCTTAATTAATTTGGCATCGACCTCTTTTAATATGGTTGAGGTACGATTTCTTTCTTTCGCCATTTGCTCGGACGATGTATGCAGTACAATTTGCGACCAGGGCAGTTTTTCTGAAAATGGCCGGCCTTTTAAATACTGAAAAGGATCAAGATCATTATTTTCAAATGCTGTATTCCATAAATCAAAATCAAACTTCTCGCCCCAACCATCAAACCGGGCACCCATTTTAAAAGCGCTCTCAATAACCGCGCCCATCTCCTGCCCGCCGCGTCCGATAACACCCTCAAGAAATGAAAGATTTGAATCGCGTAGTTTAATATTCACAAATGAACTTCTGACAGAATTTCTGATATACTCCCCTTTTTCCTTGATGTACTCAGGCGATGGTTGCATATCCCATTGGAATGGTGTATGAGCCTTTGGAGAAAAAGGAGAAATAGTGATATTAATAATCTTTTTGCCTTTGGCGTTTCTCCCGATAAGGTTGACCCGGTTAATCATATCAATGATTCCCTCAATATCCTCATTGGTTTCAGTCGGCAAGCCTATCATAAAATATAGTTTGACCAGATTCCAACCATTTTTAAAAACCAGATCGATTGTATCATATAGCTGTTTATCTGTAATATCTTTTCTGATAACGGCACGCAGTCGCTCGGTGCCAGCCTCCGGCGCAAAAGTGAGTCCGGTCTTGCGACATAATTTTATCGCATCGGCCAAATTCTGGGTAAATGTGCCGGGACGAAGTGATGGTAACGACAGAGCCACCTGTTTTTTATGCAACTCTCGGGATAATTGTCCCATCAAAGGGACTATGTCGGGGTAGTCGCTCGATGACAGCGACAACAGTGAAACTTCGTCATATCCGGTTTTGCCAAGTTGCTCATATACCTGCGCAATAATTTCTTCTTTTGGGCGTTTTCGAACCGGCCTATAAATAGCTGTTGCCTGACAAAATCGGCAGGCCCGCGGACATCCTCGCATAATCTCAACCGATAGTCGGTCATGAATCGTCTCTATATACGGAATCAGATTATTTTGCGGATAATACGCTGGTTTAAGTTCTTTGAGCCGGGCACTTTTTACATATTCAGGGGCTTCATCTATATTGGGCCGAAATGTTTTTGGATCATAAAACTCAGGGACATAAACCGCGGGAACATTACTAACGATTCTTTTTAGTTTTTCGGTTCTGGAAAGCTCTTTCGAATCTTTAACGATCTCAAGGATCTTAATAATATTTTCTTCGGCATCACCAATATAAAAAATATCTACAAAATCAGATGTGGGCGCCGGATTGTTTACAGCCGGTCCACCGGCGATCACTAATGGCATGTCGTCGGTACGATCTTTTGCCTTTAATGAGATCCCGGCAAGATCTAAAATATTAAGCATATTGGTATAAACCATCTCATAAGAGAGGGTGAATCCGATAATATCAAATTCACCAAGCGGTCGATATGATTCTAAACTGAATAATGGAATATTTTCTTTTCGGAAAATATCTTCGGCATCTTTATCAGGTGCAAAAAATCGTTCACAGAGAAAACGGTCATCGGCATTGATAATATTATATAATATCTGCATGCCTGAGTAAGACATCCCGATTTCATACATATCTGGATAACCAAGTGCCACCGACAATCTGTCTTCGGGTGATTTAACGACCTGTCCCCGTTCGCCGCCAATATATCGACCCGGTTTAATTACATATGGAAATAATTTTTTTTCAAGTAGGTGCTGCATAGTCATAATAATACAAAAATCCCGCCTTCCGTGAAAGCGGGATTTTTAAAAACTCTTTTTTCAAATATCAATCATATATTTCAGAATGATTGCATTTGCAAACGCCGACATTGTTTGTCCGATAGCGCCAGCCATTTTCCGAACGTTCTGCCCTTACGTACTTAATATAATTAAACGTAGTTTCGCAAACCGGGCAGGTTTTCTCATACTTTTTCTTTGATGCTTTATCGGCAAAGCTTTGTTTCTTGGCCATATCACTTTACTCCAGTTTCTCTATCTCTCTTCAAGAGTAGATATTTCTTCTTTAACCGCCAACAACAGGTCGGTCGTGTGAAACAATATACTAAAATCGTCGTTTCCCGCAAACTGTTTTTCGGCATCTTTAAAGAAAACTGAAGCGGTCGCATATTCCTTGGCATTAAGAGCGGACATTGCCGAACAATATGCCTTTTCTTCTTTACTTAGCATTTGCGGCTCCTTTTTCCAAAAATCTGAGTTTTCTGACATACGGCTCGATCTTGTAACCCTTGTTTTTTAAATAATATATGATCGAACCAGCCATATGGAGATAAAGCGGGTCATTTTTGGCTTCCGCACTTTTCAGAATATCATCAAGCATGGAAAGAATATGGTCACCCTTTTCCATATAATAAGATAACTGTTCGGATTCTTTTTTTATAAGCTCAAAATATTTATCGGCCAAATCTGGTTCAGAGATTTCTGGCGGGCGGGATAAAACCACTTTTCGTCCCGGAACGACACCTTTGGTGAACCAGCTATCTATTTCATCAAAAAGCTTTTTAGATTCCGGATCAGTTGTGTCGAGACCATTTTTTATATCGCTTAAGAGGTTGCCAACAGCCGAGATAGCGGTTTTTTTGAGGAGGCCATCATCAACCAATATCCTATTTTTTGCCATCCAATTGCCAAGCCGATTATTGATATATCGTCCTTTTTGTGAGTCTCGGGCAATATCATCAAGCGTATTGATTGAATTCAGAGTCTCAAACTGGTCGCTTTCAGCCTGTGCGACTGCGGTCAAGAAAAGCTGAAGAGTCGATTCAAGTTTTTTTAATGTTTCCAGACGGCTCAATTGTTCCCCTTGCCAATCGTTTCTTTTACTCTATTGTCAGTTCGATGAGTCAAATAATCTTCAAGAAGGCCCGAAACACGGTTGACCATCACGGCAAGATGATCATCGGTTTTAATCGGTTTTTCAGACTCGGTTATCAATCCAGCCAATCTTAAAGAGGCCAAACGCTCAATCGTTTTCACCTCAGGATAGTCGCTTTGTTCTAT
>JAAERC010000463.1 GCA_024230695.1 Candidatus Zixiibacteriota bacterium | reverse complement strand
TTGAATCATTTTAGAACCCGTGATATTTCCATTCATAAGTAGCATGGTTAATATCTGAGATTTTGTCGCTTTGTTAGCTTTATCAAAGGCTTTCCTTCCCTCTACTGATAGTGCATACGTCCAATGATTGTTCATTGTTAAGCCCTTCTTTGCGATGATGTAATTTTTCATTTTTACTAAAATTAAATTGATTATTGATTTGTTAGTGGATGTGGCGGAATCGAACCGCCTTGAAACCATTCACCCATTTACCTTCGTTTGATTTGAGATGCACACCGAAGGTTTGGCGCATCGTTACATATGCCCGATATCACATCGGGTTCCTTTGTTGAGTGTTGAAAATTTGAATCGAGCAGAGACTAAGTTGTTACATCAGCTGACATCTATCAGCGACCTAGTATGACTAGGTGGAATCTTATCACCACCTTTCGGTGGCTTCAAACTTTCAGTATTTCAAATAACCTCTCACGTCTTATAATTTAGTTGCGTGACCTTGTATCAGTTGTACCCTATCTCGGCTGATTACATCGACAAATGTAATGTAACAATGTTCAAAACTCCAAATAAAAATGTGAATTATTTTGATTGTAGTTTGTAACTAACTGAATACCAATAGCTAACAAGTGTTATTTAGAATCATTCTAAGTAAATAATATATACATCAACACCTATCTGTTCTGTATCCCTTACCACCATTGGTCGGAGCATCGATATTTTCAGAATTTGGGTGCGACCCAGGGTAGCACTTTAGCACATTTTCACCCGATATCGCCACATCATTTGAGTGCATCAAAGTAGTTGGTTGAGGGTGATTGATTGTTTGGATTGAGATTGAGGTTGGGTGTTGGTTAAGCGCAACCGCTTGGTAAGTGATTGAGTGACATAACTTC
>JAAERC010000462.1 GCA_024230695.1 Candidatus Zixiibacteriota bacterium | reverse complement strand
TTTTTCGGCATACTCTTTGCGAATTCAACCCTTTGAGAAAATAATTAACCTTCATACGGGGTAAGAATAATGGACACAAAAGTCAGCAAGATCAAAAAGGGGTCATCAAGCCTTAGTCTACAAGACTCAGGGCTTATGAACTACGGCCTAAAATTAATAGTCGGGATAACTATTATCCTGCTATTTTTAACTGCCGTACAGTGCAGTTTCAAAAAACCAGAATCGCCGACCTGGACAACCAATCTGACAGTACCGATGGTAAATCGGACATATGTGATGTCAGAGATAATAAATAAAATCGACCAGCCGAATCTTTTCGTTGATAGTACCCTTGACAGTACCGGTGCCGATGGTAATCCATATTACTCATATACACCAGTTTTTGCCTATAGTGATACCTTTGATACTATCAGCGTCAGTGATAATTTAACAACCGATAATATCATTCACCATGCGGTAGAGACATTGGGTGAAATTACGATTTTCCCGGACAATCCGAATCCGGTTGTCATCGACTTATCAGATTATGTTAGTCTGGTTCTGGGGGCAGTCCCGCCTGTTTCTTTTGATCTGACTGATGATGTTCCCGACCTGGGCACGTTTAGTGAAGCAACTGTCTCATCGGGTAGTTTTGATATAATATTCTCCAATGATTTTGGAGTCGATCTCGATACGGTTATAATCAAAGTTTATGATTTAATCAATACCGCTTATGTATCAACCGACACGATCCCTGATCCCGGTTTGGCAATTGGCGAAACTGACACTGTTACAATCGATTTGAGCGGTAAAACTATTTCAAACGATCTTCAACTTCAGGTACATTGCTATACACCGGGAAGTGGTCCAAGCTTTTCGTTGGCGGCAAAAACATTGAGCTCAGCTGTCGAATTAGAAAATGGTCTTACTGTTATTTCGGCCATTACGGAAGTTCCC
>JAAERC010000461.1 GCA_024230695.1 Candidatus Zixiibacteriota bacterium | reverse complement strand
CCCCCTCTCTTTAGCAGGTTAACTTCCCTGTAACCTCCTCATATAATTGCTGACAATCAAAGATATTATTTCTCTACTATAATTAATAATATTGTTTTATTGCTGTCAAGTAGAAACATAGGTTATTTTAGGAGTAATTTATTCTAAATCAATATGAGATAATGGTAAGTTATTTACCAAGAGAGTACTAATAACGACAAGGTCCCGGAGTAGTACCATCCTTATAAATCGAATTAATAAGAAATACAATGTCAAGAATATCTACTGATTCATTGCAATCAATATCACTCATCCTAAGATCATATTCAGGAAGTGAACCGTTCTTATATATTTGATTGATCAGAAAAACAATATCAAGGATATCTGGATCACCACCGGAAAAATCAACATCACCATAAGATATAATTTCAACAGAGATGCTATATTCATTATTATTCAAATAGCGAGAGACAACACTCGGGATAATAACCAAAGAATCATTAACGGCATAATCATAAATTCCCCACTGAGATAATCCATTGTGATTGATAGGATAGCTCTGAATAATAGGACCTGAACCATTTTCAAAAAATAGACAGGTCAATCCCCAATCAACATAGATACTTCCGGCAAAATGAAACATGAAAAAGCCCACTTCAAGAGGATCAGGATAGCTGACAATATAGTTTGCACCTAAACCATCAGGAGGAAACACCGGCTCAACTATAGCCATTGGAAACCCGGTCACAACCTGATCGATTTCAATCGGTGGATAATCAATGCCATCGCTATGGTAGGAAGGATCTGCTCTATCTGAGGTAAAATAGTTCCATAGTGCAAACTCATCAAAAATCATTTTGGCGGACTCCCCATGATAATATAAGGCCGAATCAATAGATGGCATTACATCATAATAACGAGCGTATTCCCACGAAGATCTAAGTAGATCAATCCCAAAATTATCAACCAAGTATGAAGCCCAGATAAAGGTTGAATACATATGATAGGTTTGCGCCGTTAAGAACGTATCAGGCGCATTAAAAAATTCACTCAAATAATTGTAATTGTCATTGACTTCAGGAAAAAGAACATCCTCAAAATAAGTCGAAGTACATTCCATCCACCAGAGATTATCATAACTAAAATCATAACCTAATTGAATTGCATGAAAATATTCATGGGCACAGGTTACTTTTTGGTCCCCGATTATACGTCCTTCAGGATCATCATTTGGTCCAAAATACGGCCCTTCAAAACTGCAATGAATCTCAATCCTTGATGTATAATCATTCCAGGGTAAAACGCCAGGATTCAGGGGTATAGTTGCGCCATAAGCTCCTATTTTGACCAGATAAATAACATATGGATCTTCACTATCTTTAGGTGGTGGCAGGTACCCTAAATTATTATGATAATGCCGGTAACTACTATCAGCATACAAGCCTATCAACTCAACATAATCGGGAATCCCATTGGTATTGATATCATCAGCGGGGACAGCCTCGTTCCCAATTGTATCATAATGAATTTCAAAATGCCCATCCAACGAAGTATACGATGTATCAAAGGCACTTCGCGTCAAATAACTTGTGGCCAAAGTTTGCTGATCTAGTGTCATTTTATCCCAATTTTGATGTGCTTCTAAAATTATTCCGGTGGCACTTTTAATAATTTCCGGTGAGTCGGATCTGATCGCAGTGGGCAAAGATGCTTCCGCATATATTGCCTGCAAATTATAAAATACTTTATCCCCAATCCCTATTTTGCCTTCTTCATACAATCTTTCAATTTGTGCAAATTTTCCAGCGGAGACATTATCAGCCAACATATCAATAGCAAATAGATTTGATCCTGTTAATAACAGAACCGAAATGCAAACAATCGATTTAGTAAATATTCTCAAAATAGAATTCATTTTCCACCCTGACAAGTTAGTATAAGTAGTAGTTTAACTGAATATAACCTGTTGCCAATAATTTAAGCCTTTTTGCCTTTTTGTCAAGAAAACAATCATCTAATCCTTTGTAAGACATAGCATACATCATAAATACTGACCAACCCCAAAAGATATTTGCCAATTTTTTGTCTTTCCGGCATATGCGCAATCAATTCTAATCATTTCGGCGTTGGAAACTCGTTCAGCCCCAATTCTTAATCCAATTCCAACTGTCCATAGATTTCGATTCAACTCAAACCTTTCACCATCAGACCATGTTTG
>JAAERC010000460.1 GCA_024230695.1 Candidatus Zixiibacteriota bacterium | reverse complement strand
TGATTCCGGTGTACTTGAACACCGATTCCGGAAATCAGCCCAAAAGTGTACTAAATAAATCCGGAATCAGTGTTCAAATAATTCCAGAATAGGTGTTCAAGTGTTTCCGGAATCGCTGTTCAGATCCGGCCGGAATATGCATTTATGACGGGATTCACTCCTTCGTAAGGATGCTGCTGGATCCAAAGTTTGGTTTGTTCTATTAATGAGTGCCACTGTTTCTCTGTGCACGCTTCTTTTGGTACTTGGTATAGGTTATCACCTAATAGTTGGTGGGCATTACTATCAAATACTTGTTTTTTATTATGAGTATTTAAAAAATTAAACCAATCTTTTCCTGTTTGTCGCGCAATAATTTCACGAGGGAAAATATAAAGAGCAGTTCCTTTTATTAGCTCTGCTAGTTGATATAGTCGCGCTTGTTCGGTTAACGAAGAGTTTGCTAGGGAAGATGCGAATAAGTCCCCGATGTGAGATCATAGCTGCATAGTAAATTACAGCCATTACCGTCCATGAGCCAACAGTTAACTTTTGCCGATAGTGAGTTTTCCAGCAAGCGCCGCCAGACCCGCAAAGAAATTT
>JAAERC010000459.1 GCA_024230695.1 Candidatus Zixiibacteriota bacterium | reverse complement strand
GTTGTCATAAAAATTAATCTTTGGGATGATCCTCGTCACAATCCTGAAGGCGAGGTAATCGAACGGCTTGGTTTTCCGGGTAACCCCAAAACAGATATTAGAACTATTATCAGAAAATATGATCTATCCGAAGATTTTCCAGCCAACGTTACTTCTCAGGCAATAGAATCGGAAAAACATTTTACCGACACTGAAAAAACAAGGCGGGAAGATTTTACTAATGATATAATCTACACGATCGATCCTGCTGACGCCAAAGATCATGATGACGCTATCTCAGTTGAGAAGATTAAGGAGGGATACCGACTCGGTGTTTATATTGCCGATGTCTCTCATTTTGTCAGGAGCGATACAGTTCTGGATAAAGAGGCGTTTGAGCGGGGTAATTCGGTTTATTTGCCTGGATTGGTGATCCCGATGATACCAGAATCGCTTTCAAATAATCTCTGTTCATTGAAACCGAACCAGGATCGGTATGTTTTTGCGGCTATAATTGATTATGATAAAAAGGGAAAAGTTATCAATTTCAGATTGTCTGAAGGGGTAATCAATTCCAAGGCAAAACTCTCCTATGAAGATGTTCAGGATTATTTTGATAATGGGGAGAAAACGAAAAAAATCATCAATGTTGCCGATAGTCTTGACCGGGCGCGTCGTTTGGCTAAGATTCTTCAGAAAAACAGGACCTCTGAAGGTTCAATTGATTTTGGCTTGCCTGAGGCAAAAATAACTCTGGGCAAAAATGGGGAAATTATTGAGATCGGTAATCGGGTCAGACTTGAGTCTCATCGATTGGTAGAAGAATTTATGCTCGCGGCAAATCGCGCGGTTGCTTTGAATATGTTCAGGTTGGCTCAAAAATTTCTATATCGGGTACATGATAAACCAAAGCAGGAAAAAATTGAGGCATTTTCATATATGGTATCAACCCTGGGGCATCGTTTCCCGGCATCACCGGAAATCAAACCGATTCAATTTTCGCGTTTTTTAAAAAGGATAGAAGGAAAACCGGAGGAAGAGTTCCTAAATGAATTACTCCTGAGGTCGATGCAAAAAGCAGTTTATCAGATGAAAAATATTGGTCATTTTGGTCTGGCATTTTCCCATTATACACATTTTACATCACCAATAAGACGTTATCCTGATTTGATGGTGCACCGTTTACTAAAGAAATTGAAAAATGGCAGGTATCCGGATAAATTAAATAAACGTCTTGGTAATATTATCAATCATGTTGGTGAACATTGCTCACAAACCGAACGGGATGCCGAGGCGGCTGAGCGGGATGCCATCAAGATGCTTCAAATCGCATATATGTCAGGG
>JAAERC010000458.1 GCA_024230695.1 Candidatus Zixiibacteriota bacterium | reverse complement strand
ATAATGAGTATTTTAAGGAAAAGGATATTCCTTATATGCTAATCGGTCCGGGCCGCTGGGGTACATCGGATCGATGGCTTGGCATTCCTACTAATTGGCGGCAGATCTCATCGGCCCGAGTGATTGTTGAGGCGGCATATGGTGATTTTGTGGTCGATCCATCATTTGGAACACATTTCTTTCAGAATCTGATTACATTTCAAATTGGTTATATGACAATCAATAAAATTAATGAAAATAATTCTATTGATTGGGATTGGTTAAATTCCATCGATCCTATAAAAGAGACCAGCTATATCAGACATATTCGTTTAAAACAACCGCTGGATATTATTTTTGACGGTCGAAATGGCAAGGCTGTTGCGTTGAAGCCAATTTAGATAACAACTTATTAGATTTTGTTTGAATTTCAAAATTGACGGATAAAAAAAGGGTGCAATAAAGGCACCCTTTTTTTGTGATATTTATACATTATGGGCAAATTGGATCGGGGCCGTCTTTATAGATATAGTTTAGTAATAAGACAATATCCAGAATATTTATGTCTTCGTCAGAATTAACATCCGCCGCTTCTGGCGGGGTTGGAATCGGGCCTGATTTATACTTATAGTTGATAATATAAACCAAGTCCAATATGTCAATAAATTCATCACCATCTGCATCCCCGCAATTAAATTTAAGTAGAAAATCCATTATTCTCGCCATCAGAGCGTCACGAGTTGAATAGAGCGGATTATCGTTAATGGGTGCCTCCAGTCCCCATGTGAAAAATAATGTTCGATGAACACCCAAATAACTTACCGCAGTTATTCTGTCTAGATAGATACCCGAGTAAAATTCGGCCTGCCCGCCATTTCTAACACTAATATTCTGCGCCAAAGATGGATCCTGATTATCCAATACTACTGAAAATCCATCGCCGATAATAGCGCCATCAAAACCTTTTTGGTTAGCACGATAATAGATTTCGCCCAAATATCTTGAATGAAGATAATCCTCTAAAAAATCGGGGTCGTCACTATCCAATTCAGCGGCCAACCCCTGTCCCGTTAACAGAAATCTTCCATTATTATTAATAAAATATTTCATTGCAGTAATATCTTCGGAAGTTAAATAGTCGGTATCGTTATCACCTGTGTACCAAATAACGGCTTTATAGCTACTTAAATCGGTGCCAGTTGGAGAGCCATTATGCAATTTGTTCCAAATATTAAACGGTAATTGCATATTTGCAAAATGAGATTTATATACTTCTTCATAATTGCTTCCGCGATCATCATCAACCAGCAAAATCGATGGTGAACCTATTGTTCTGACAAAAATAGTAGGGCCTTCAAGTGCTCCATTGTTTGATTCAATAGTTATAAAGAATGAATCAATTCTGGCTGTTTCGATTTCAGGAATTATAAATTCAATCGGAGAAGATAAATTATCCAAACATGTGCCTTCTCCATCAATTGATGCAAAATTAACTGTTGAGGATGTAAAAGCAATTTCAGGATCGGTAGATGTTACCGTTACGATAATATCTGTATCTGCTATTCCGCTATTGCATAAAGTAAAGAAGAACTGAGCCGTTTCGCCGGACTCAAATCGGCCATCATCATTCTCGTCTTTAAAGCCATGAGTTTCAATATTATATGACGCTCGTAAATGTCTGTTAGCATAGTTTTCATAAATGTATGTTCCGGTTGTTCCTCCAAGCAGGTCAATATCTCGTGAAAAAGTATATGATACTATAATGTTACTTCCCGAAGCGGGGGTAGGAGCCGTCGATACTATGCCTTCTACCATACTGCAACAGTATTGTGAGATATCCAGAGGCGTCCCATCAAATTCAATGCCGGTGACTTTGTGCAGGTTCATTTTGCCTAGAACAAATAGTTTTCTAATTCCATCCCCGGTAAATATTTCAGTCGTATCGGTAAGTCCGTCATTATCAAAATCACCCCAACCATTGATTTGCGGCCATCCACCGGGAGTATGCCCCCATTGCGGCGATTCTGATAAAATGCCGCCAAGGTTTTCATATATACAGAACTCATCTGACTGTTCAACAAGGCAAAGGTCCAGATCATTGTCACCATCGGCATCTCCCCATGAAACATGCGATAATCTGCTGGAGTTTGGAAATCTCCATTCGGGATAAACATT
>JAAERC010000457.1 GCA_024230695.1 Candidatus Zixiibacteriota bacterium | reverse complement strand
GTTGTCTATATCACCCGCCGATATTCCGGAGCATGTAAACCCTTTCCCGTCCGAATCCATTATAATTTCACTTATCGTATTACCGTTTATGTCTAACTGTCGTAATGAGCTGAAATTGTAATTAAAAGCGTAGATCTCATCAAGTCCATCGTTGTTAAGGTCGCCTGTCAAAAATTCTGAAACGTACGGAAACATATGATGCGAAGAGCCATCTGATTTAATAATAAAACCAAGCGGGGTTGTTCTATCATACATATGTACTATTATTTCATCCCGGCCATCGCTGTCCATATCCTTTAAAAATAATTTTGTAAACGAATATTCCGATCCCGTATAACTTAGGCTCGGATAATTGGCAAGATAGTAAGTAAAATCCGGTTCCGATGAACAAAAAGAATAAACCATTGGCGGGTCATAACCAAGTGCGACCAAATCATCAATTCCATCACCATCAAGCTCACCGACCGCGATAGGAATAATAAAATTATTTTCCGGGAAGTCCGGGATGTTTTCTGTTTTTGGTGTTCCATCAGGATTGTACATATAAATTCCAGTTGACGTCCCAATAACGATCTCATTTATTCCATCACCGTCAAAATCACCAAAACTTGGAATGATCGAAGGTGTCCCATCAAGTGATACCTTCCAGGTCTCATCAGATGAGAACAAAGACTGTACAACCACTTCAACTTCGTCAGATATTTCTGTATTGTCACTCGAATACATAGTTAATTTGAGAATATATGTATCATCAGGCAAATCACTGGTGTACCATTCCCCAACAATATTATCATAGGCCGGTATAGAAGAACTATGGATTTCCTCCCAATTGTTCTCTTCCTCTGATGGGCGAAACTTGAGTTGATACCCCGTAAATTCTGGGCCATAAGCATTGGCTCCAATTGATGTAATGCCATTCAGCGTTTCTCCAATCTCTGGGTACAGGATTTCAACAGTATTATTATTTGCAATGTAGATCGTTTGATAAGCGATATTATCAAATCCCACTCGTAATCGAATTGTAAAAATACCCGTCAGTCCGTCGGTGTTCCAACTAAACAAGGTCCCATCAGTAATTGGATTTGATGAAAAAATCAATCGTTGCCAATTCTCCGGCTCTTTACCGGCACCATACTCTAATATATATCCGGGGAATTGAGAACCATCGGCATAACCGGTTATATCAACAATACCGGAAACAATCTCAAATTTATCAGGAGAATTGATTATGGCGATCTTATCTGGTGTCAACTGAATCGCCGCATTTAAATTCAACCGGCCATATCCGCTGTAGATGTCATAACCAGGATTATTCCAACCCGCTCCAAAAGGATCGATCAAATCATCTGCTGTCTGTTGAAGGATATTTAGAACTTTTTCAGGTGTGAGGCCTGGGGAAACGGAACGTAAGTATGCTGCCGCTCCTACAACTTGTGGTGAGGCCATACTTGTTCCGGATGAAAGATAGTACAAATCATCAATTATATGAACTCCCGCTTCACGGCTGGAAGCATACATATCGGTGTTATTGGCTCTTAGAGATAAAATCGATTGGCCCGGTGCGCAAAGATCGATATGACTACCATAAGTAGAATATGAGGTCACATTATCATTATTATTTGTCGCACCTATTGCGATAACCTTATCATATGCCGCCGGGTAGTTGTACTGTTCGGCTCCATCATTACCAATCGCCGCGCATAAGATAACCCCTTTTGAGTAAGCATAAGCAATAGCGTCGTTCACCAGATCACTTTGAGTATATAACCCAAAACTCAT
>JAAERC010000456.1 GCA_024230695.1 Candidatus Zixiibacteriota bacterium | reverse complement strand
CAATTTGAAATTGTGGGTAATCAGGAAGGAATAGTTTGTGACGATGCTGGAGGTTAGGATCGATGGTCTGGCTCTGGATGTTACAACAAATTCACCGGTAGTTATACTATCGCCCCTAAAACTTAATAAGGTTTTGCCTATTTGGATCGGTCATACCGAGGCATGGGCGATTGCGATGGAACTTTCGTCAATACCACCGGTACGCCCAATGACGCATGATCTGCTTCGTATGGTCATTACTGCATTAAAGGCGGAGGTCGAGAGGATCGAGATCACCGATTTAAAGGAACAGACCTTTTATGCCCGGGTTTTATTGAAAGCGAATGGGGCCAGTCTTTCAGTTGACTCGCGGCCATCTGATGCTATTGCACTAGCATTAAAAGCAAAGTCGCCCATTTTTGTTAATGAATCACTGTTCCAACTTGAAGAGAGATCAAAAGAAACAAGTGAAAACACTTCTGATTCAAACAAAAACCAGACACCGCCGGTCAGCAATGACCCCGAATCACTTAAAGATAGATTGAAACGAATAAATCCTGAAGATTTTGGAAAATATTCACTGTAACAACGGTAGTACAATATGAATAAAAATCGTAGATTTGGAACAAAGGATTGTCTTAAATCTATAATGCTGTTTTTTCTGTTTTCGGTTTTGATATGGCCGATAACTGTTTTTGCCGACGATGATGCTCTCTATGATCGGGCACATCGTTTATTGGAAAATAAGCAGTATTCTGAAGCTCAACAGATATTCTCACAACTATCTGATTTTGGCGGAAATATTCAGATGGGCCCGGCCTATCAGTATTTTTCTGCCAAAGCCGGTTATTACGCCGGGTATCTTGAAGAGAGCTTGAAAGATTTTGGTCATGTCATCAACCGATATCCACATTCTTCATTTGTTCCATATGCCTATTTTTTCTCGGGAAATATTAATTGTTTTCTGGGAAAAGCTGATCTGGCTGTTGTTGACTATACTAATGCGTATAAAACATCAAGAGATAGTAAACTCGATAAGATAACAATGCAGTCGTTACAGGGACTTGCCGAGAAAGTACCTTCAGCTGTTATCGAGAATATGGCTGTATCATCAATTCCATCAAAAAAGCGATGTGATCTACTGGTTCCATTATGTCAATTTCTGATGAAAGGAAACAGTTTTCAATCTATCAGATCGATTCTCTCTGACTGTTCATCAGCGGAGGCAGAACGACTGATAAGCCAGGCTGATTTGCTTTTAAAACAGCAGGTCGAGATCGGGATTTTGGTCCCTCTCTCAGGGGAAATGCAACGGTTTGGCGAGGCGATGCTTGATGGAATAAATCTGCAACTTGATAAATATCGTATCGAAACAGGACGTAAGATAACCCCGGTGATTTATGACACGCGTGGTGATGAAATCGAAGCGGCTCGTATTCTTCGTCGATTATCTGCCAGTGGAGTCGCGGCGGCTATAGGTCCTCTGACCAGCGATGAAGCATCGGTATCCTCGGCCATTCTGGCCTGTGGTGACCTGCCATTGATTATTCCGGCGGCAAGTCAGTCCGGCCTGACCGAATTATCATCGAGTTGTTTTCAATTACTGCCAAATCTGGCCTGGCAGGGTCGTAAGATGGCCGACTTTGCGGTGAGTCAAATCGGTGCTGATACGGCGGCAATATTTACACCTACGACTCCTGAAAACCTGAGAATGGCTCGCGCTTTTGAGACCCGATTTAAGGAACTGGGTGGAACAATTTTATGTACCGAATATTTCAGGACAAGAGAAACCGATTTTGGACCATATGTTAAAGATATAAAATCTCAGGTAATCGGGCAGTTGTTAGACTCTATTATTTTTATAAATAATGACGGTGATACTATCGAGGCCGAAGAAGTTCCTGTCTGGCTAGATTGTATTTATATTCCAGCTGAGGCCAATCAACTTAGATCGATTTTGCCTCAAATTGATTTTTATAATTTGAATACCACTTATCTTGGCGGTGATGGCTGGGGCGCTGACCTGGTTTATAAACTCGGTGACCATATTACCAAAGAATGCTATTTCAGCTCTGGACGTGTCGAAAGTAATACCAGCGAAGAAGCACAGTTGTTTATGTCTGATTTTGATATAAAATATGGTCATCAACCGGGGCATTTGGAAACGGTTGGTTATGACGCGATGTCGCTTATTAGTAAGGCACTTACCAATGGACAGTACTCCCGGGCGGATATAAAACAGTATCTTTCGACAGTCAAAGATTTTACGGGTGCTTCGGGAAAAGTCACCTTTGGTCAGAAAAATGAAAATATTGAACTACCTGTTTTTAAAATAGAAAACAATCTACCAATAAAGATCGCCTACTAATAGTGACAGAATCAATCGAAAATAAAGAAGCAAAACTTCTTGAGTTTATCAGACAGTATAAAACTGTACTGGTTGCTTTTTCGGGTGGTTTGGATTCAACGATGGTATTATGGGCGTCGATCAAGGCTCTTGGAGCCGATAATGTTTATGCATCGACCTCGGAATCAGCATCATTTGCATCGGGTGAAGGCGAGGAATCCAAAAAATTCGCGATTGAAGTTGGTTTGAAATCGGACCGGCATATTTTTATTACAACCGATGAGATGGATAATCCTGATTATCAAAAGAATCCGTCTAATCGATGCTATTTTTGCAAAAGCGAACTGTTTACAAAACTACAAACAATTGCGAATAAATATAAAGTGGAAGTGATCTTTGATGGTTCTAACGCGTCGGATGTTGGCGATTACCGACCGGGACGTCAGGCGGCTGAAGAATTAAATGTTGCCTCTCCCCTTTTGGAAGCGGGACTTAGTAAAGAGGAACTTCGTGTTCTGGCTCGAAAATATAATTTGTCATTCGCCGAAAAACCTGCGGCGGCCTGTTTGTCATCGCGGTTTCCATATGGAACAAAGATCACATTTGAAAGACTTAAACAAGTCGATCAGGCGGAAGTGGTGCTTCATCAGCTTGGTTTCAAGGGATTTCGGGTGAGGTATCATAACGAAGTGGCGCGCCTGGAATTTAAGCCGGAAGATATAAGTCGTGCTATGGAACCAGAGATCAGAGAAAAAATAATATTGGGAATTAAAAGTAGCGGGTTTAAATTTGTGGCGGTTGATCTGGAAGGGTACAGCACCGGGAGTTTAAATCGTTTGTTAAAAATAGGAGAAAAATAATGACCGATGATAACAAAGTCGCGCTGAAAATGATGATTGACGGCAAAGTCAGAGACATCTCTTTTGAGGAATTGTCTCTGTCGAACAATCTTTCGCAGGAAGCACTTGTCAGACTTTTGATAGAAAAGAAGATCATAGAGGGAAAAGATCTATTAGATATGATGGAGACTGTCAAAACTGAACGGTACCGGACTCCTGATGGTGAAAAGAAAGAAGAGAAGTAAGTTTTAGTATGTCTGAAGAAAAAGACAACAAACAGATTTCATTTGATCTGCCGGAACAAACAACTCCGCCCGAAAAGAGTGAGGCAGGCGAACCTGAAAGTGAAGAGGTCACTCTTGACTGGGTCTGTCATCCGGCCAAAAGGAATATGAAAATCACGATTGCGGTATCGCTCTTAATCGCGGTTTTGGTAGTTGTGGTGTACTATGCTACCTTTTCTGTTTGGTTTACAATTCTTGGGTTTTTGATTTTGACCGGTTCGCTGGCCGGGTTTTATTTTCCATCACATTATCAGTTCACCGAGAATAAGATCATTATCAAAACCACAATGCAGACCCTTGAGAAAAAATGGTCGCAGTATCGTTCATACTATGCGGATAAAAATGGTGTCTTGTTGTCACCATTTGGGCGTCCATCTCGGTTAGAGAATTTCCGGGGAATTTATATCAAATTCTGGTATAACAAAGATGAAGTTATGGCAATTGTGAAAGACAAAATAAAACGTGACAAGGCTGATTAAGTAAAAGAGGGATAATGGGATTTTTTAAAGGTGAAATTGGACCCAGCAATGACGGTCGCGAGCCGATACCGGCTGAAGAAGATGCTGTTCTGGAAAAAGTTGCAAAAAAAGTAGTGCAGTGGCGGATGGCTGTCCCGGCGATTCTTTTTATCGAATCGGTCAAACCTTTAAACTATATCTCGGCTCAGGCGATGGTGTTTTTTGAGCCGATTGTTCAGACTATTTTTAGTTTCAGAGATTATGAGATCTTCCAGAAGGCACTGGAACGTCGTGAGAATATGGAAAATCTGTTACAAAAAATCGAAAAATATGATGCCGATATGTATGACCGCGAAAAGGCTTTGAAAAAATTTATGAAAGCCGAAAAGAAAAAATGGAAATGGCATCAAAGATATTTGGGTATTGCCAAACCAAAAATCGAATATCCTGATGAATTCAAACAACCTCTTTTTGAGGATAAGAAAAAGGATTCGAAAGAAAATTAGTTTTATCTAAAAAATAGCCTGACTATTTTAATTTATCGTATTCAATTGTCGGTTTAGTGGTCCACGCCATTCTTAAATCAAAGGTAGCTTTAACTCTTCGACTTTTTATGGACTGCTCAAAAAATGCTTCGAACAATTTCAGTAATGGAATTATTCGATCGGCAATAACATCTATGATATCGACAATACTGGTATTTGTCTGATTTTCTTGTCCAGAAGATTCATCTGTGATATTATGTTGTGTCTCAGAATTTTTGTTTTCCTCATCCATTTTCAACCCATAAATCAAAAATATTATATTTCTCAGCCATTTATATTATTATCAATTATTTAATGTATCAAATTCAACTATAGGTTGGACAGTCCGAGCTATCGTGTTTCCCGTCTTGGCATTATAAATAAAAGACGTATAGTTATAGGGTTCGCCAAATCGGGACATTGGAATAATTGGAGCAGTTCCTCTATAGGTAACAAACCAGACTGCTTGAGGATTAGCGCCCCGGCTTCCCGGAACTTTAACCAAAAGAGCTTTAAGCTGTTTGAAAACGCTCGGACCCATCGCATTCAATATATCATAGAAACTAACATAGTTGCTGTCAGGAGAAACAAATCCCAAAAACTCCTCCCGTGATCCTTTCATCCATTTCTCGGCCCATTCGCTTGATGGTTCTGGGTCAAAGTCAATGTTTGTTCCCGCATATGGTGATCCGATTTTCAAAAGGGTCCCATCAGTCGGGTCAATGTAAACATCAAATGTTCTAAGATAATCATCTGAATCAGGATAACCCCTATGTGGAGATAGTTCAATATCTTTATAGGTTACCTTCCAAATATCGCGATTATTTATTTTTTCATGTAAAAATGGTGTTTTATCGTTAGATATATTT
>JAAERC010000455.1 GCA_024230695.1 Candidatus Zixiibacteriota bacterium | reverse complement strand
TGTCTATCCGTATAATAAATATAGTTATGTAGATATATCATAAAGGAAGATTCTATGACCAGGGAAAGAATGTTTAATGAGACTATTCGTAACATTTTCAAGGCCAGTCTGGTTGGAATCCTGGTGGTTGTTATTACAGTTATCCCTCTTGAGCGATTTATAGCTCAATTCTTCGGAATACCCTTTGAAGAATTTGGCGGGAAAATGCCGACGCTGTACCTGATTCCTCTATTCCTGATTTACACGGCAATAGCGTTAGTTCTTGCCAAGATGAAAAAGAATCTCAACGTCAGTAAACGTGGAGTGTTTTTTATTATCTTTGCTTTCCATTACTTCATCACCTCTTTTTTGGGTAAACTTGAAGGAAAAATTTACTTGCCGGATTTTCCATTTTTACAAACCTTGATTAGCGGATTTGTCCTGGCTTTGGCTGTTGTTTCATTGATATTTTATTTGTGGAAACAGGAAGATAATCCTGAAGCCGAAGTCGGCCAACAAATCAAATCTTATTTTTCTTCCCGCTCTGTGATGAGTTGGGTATGGCGTTTTTTCCTGGTTTGGCTTTTGTTTTATGTTCTGACAATGATTATCGGTATAGTGGCTTACCCTTTCACAAAATCCTATCTAGATGACCCAATGAATACTCTTGGAATGGTAATTCCAAGCATGGGTACACTTTTTTTAATCACTCAATTTCGTAGCCTCATTTACATATTGGTTACATTGCCATTTATTATTTTCTGGAAATCCAGTAAGAAAGATTTATTTCTGTATTTGGCTTTGATTAATGTCATTCAATATCCGCTTTTGGGTGATGGTTTGGCTTATTTTTGGCCTGTGATGTACAGACTTACGGATGGCATAGTTATAGCTTTGCAGGTCACCATTATGAGTTG
>JAAERC010000454.1 GCA_024230695.1 Candidatus Zixiibacteriota bacterium | reverse complement strand
CATTATTCCAAATTCCGTATAACCCGGTAGGCTCTAAAATCAGAAAGCAAACAATAATTAACCCGAACGTACCAAGCCTGAAATCGGCAAATCTGGCAGCCAACATTGGATAATAATTTCCTAAAAGATCTGTAATCATCCTGATTCCTTCAGGAATGAGAGTTATGAACATCGCACCAAACAGGGTTCCGACAATGGTGCCAAGCCCTCCCATTATAATCATGGCAAGGTATTCGATAGAAACGGCGATATTGAAATTTTCCGGTGTAATATAATTAGAATAGTGTGCAAAGAGACATCCGGCGATACCGGCATAAAAAGAGCTGATAGCAAACGATATAATTTTGTACTTAGCTATATTTATTCCGATCAGTTCTGCCGACAAATCGCGATCACGGATGGCAATAAAAGAACGACCAATTTTGGTTCGGAAAAGGTTTCGAGTACCAAAGACAATAATCGATAAAATGATCATGACCATAAAATAAAATTTAACTTCAGTATCAAT
>JAAERC010000453.1 GCA_024230695.1 Candidatus Zixiibacteriota bacterium | reverse complement strand
TTTCTTTAAATATTTTATCTTTCCCTCTTGCGCCCAAAGTAATATTACATTAGTGTTAGGGTCTAAGAAAAATAAATATAGACAGGCCCTATTGGGGATTGTTTTATCCGTTGATTTAGCCTGTCATACGATGTCAAGACAAAGAGTGGGAGAATAATAATTATGAAGAAATTTAAAGAATTAAGCCTTACCCTGGTAATTCTATTTTTATTTGCCATTGTACCTGATTATGCAATGAGTCGCGCCAAATATGATATCTCAAATAACCAGATACAGGCTCAAAAAATATCAACAGATGACCCATATGTTTCTATTGGCGTTCATAGAGTTGGTCGTTTGGGATTAACAGTTGTAAATGTTGGTCAAATCGGTACCGGGTTTGCCGGAGCTCAGATGGACCCAAGAGATCCCAATAGAAGAGCTCCTTCTGCCATATACCCATATCCCGGGAACAATACTTATCTTTTCGCTGGGGCATTTTGGGTAGGCGCAATTGTTGGCCGCGACACTTTGGTTTCAGTTGGCGCCGACGGATGGTCTTTTATTCAGGAAATGTATCCAGATCCATATCCAAGAGGAGAGGTTACATTCAGATCGCTTTCTAATGCCAGTGATGTTGATGCAGTTTCTGAAGAAGATTTTATAATGATGTACACAGACACAGTAACCAATCCATCTTATGTGGCCGCTGATCCTAATGATGGAAGACCACATATTCCACTCAACATCGAAGTAAACCAGCGTAGTTATGCCTGGAGCTATTCATATGCAGAAGATTTTGTATTATTTGATATGTCTATTAAAAATATAGGGACCAGAGTCCTAAATCAATTTTATAT
>JAAERC010000452.1 GCA_024230695.1 Candidatus Zixiibacteriota bacterium | reverse complement strand
GTTCATATAACCTCCATTTTATTTTACATAAATATACTAATATCGTTCAGATTAGCACAATAAATTTATCCGAATTGAGGAAGATCGATCCGTTTAGCCGATCTTATTTCCAAATATTTTCTTAATTTACCAAGTTCAGTGACTGATTCAGCATTATCTTGTTTATTCGATAATATCTCTGAAATTAGTTCACGTGAATATGGAAGCAGATCAGTATCGATTGACAAATCGGCGATTTTTAATTCCGGCAAGCCATGTTGTCTGGTTCCAAAAAACTCACCCGGCCCCCGAAGTTCCAGATCCGCCTCGGCAATCTTAAAACCATCAGTCGATGAAACAAACATATCAAGCCGTTTTCGAGCCAGTGGACTGACCGGATCAGACGCCACCCCGATTGTCAGACCTCTTTTCTCACCACGCCCAACCCGTCCACGCAGTTGATGAAGTTGAGATAATCCAAACCGTTCGGCATGTTCGATGATCATGATCGAGGCCGATGGTATATCAATCCCGACCTCAATAACAGTTGTTGCCACCAGAACCTGTATTTTGCCGGTCTTAAAATCTAAAACCGTTTTTTCCTTTTTGTCCTTTTTAACCCGCCCATGAACAAGGCCGACTTTATATTCTTTAAAGATATTGCTTTTAAGATTTTTGTACTCTTCCTCGGCCGCCTGCAGATCAAGCTTCTCAGATTTTTCTACCAACGGATAGATAATAAATATCTGGTCACCATCAGCCAATCTGGTTTTTAGGAAATCATACATATCGGCTCGAGCCGAAGCCATCCGCCAAACAGTTTTGGTTGTTTGTCTGCCTTTTGGCATACTCTTAATAGATGAAATATCAAGATCACCATACAAGGTTAACGCCAGCGTCCTTGGGATTGGTGTTGCTGTCATAACCAGTATATCGGGACGTTGCCCTTTACCAATTAATTGACCCCGCTGTTTTACTCCAAAGCGATGTTGCTCATCAATGATAACTAATCCCAACTTTTTGAATTTGGTCGGGTCAGAAAGTATCGCATGAGTACCAAAAACAATATTAATTTCTCCCGACTCTATCTTCTCTTCTTCTTTGCGCCTTTCCGACTTTGATAGTGAACCAATTATCAGTGTTGATTCAATACCAATCTTTTTCAGCGGTTCTTTCCAATTCTGATAATGTTGTTCGGCAAGAAGTTCGGTCGGCGCCATGAAACCTGTTTGCAGCTTATTCTCAGACGCATAAACTGCCGCCAGAAGAGCCACAACCGTTTTGCCACAGCCAACATCACCTTGCATCAAACGGTGCATCGGACGAGTTTTTTTCATGTCATTAAATATAGTTTTGGAAACCTTATCCTGATCAATGGTTAACTCAAACGGCAAATTCCTTGTAAACTTTTCTATTGTTTTCGCCGGTTTTTTATATTTGTGTCCTTTTTTCTGCTCTGTTCGTTTTTGACGACTACTTAAGATCAAATATTGCAATTGAAGAAGCTCATCAAAGGCCAGACGTTTCCGTGATCTTTCGGCGTCATCGACACTATCCGGGTAATGAATCGACCGCAGAGCTTTATCAAGGGGAAGCAGATTATAATTCTCGCGATACTTATTTGGCAAATAATCGCCGATTTCATTGGTATCAATCTCTAATGCCCGATTGATGATTTGACGCATCGTCCGGCCTGTTATCCCCGATGATTTTAAATCGGCCGTTGACGGATATACCGGAACTATTCGCCCGGTATGAATCAGTTGATCATCAGCATCCTCTATTCGTTCGATCTCAGGATGTACCATCTGTTGTTGCTGGAAATAAGTAACCGGCCCGGTAGCGGCGTAAATATCCCCTTTGTTGAACATCTTCTCGAGATACCTATAACCCGCAAACCATATCAACGCCACATACCCTGACTCATCGCCAATGACAACTTCCAGCCGACGAGTCCGGCCCATTAATACTCCCTTACCCAGGATTTTGCCGATTATGGTGGCATTCATATTGGCCTTAAGTGTACCAATCGGTGTGATCATTGTCCGGTCAAGATATCGTCTTGGCAAAAAATGAAGGAGTTCATATACAGTATGAATATTTATCCCATCTAATGCGGCCGCCCTTCTGGGACCAACCCCCTTGAGATATTGCACTTCCGAGTTTAGTTTAATCGTTTGCATCAGTTTAGATTAGTTTTTTAGGAAGCGAATGTCAATATCATTATTCGCCGCAAAAATATTATTGCCTTACGATAATTAATTTTGTTACGTATAAAAAATAAATTAAATGGAGGTTTTAAAATGAAAAATGTTTTAGGCGGATTTATAGCATTAGCATTGATCTTAACAAATTTCTCCCCGGTCTCTGCCAGTGATTGGGAAAAATCTTTTGATATTGATTTAACCGCGACCCAATCATCATATTCTGACAATTGGACTGGTGGTGAGGCTGGAAATTTCACCTGGGTAGGTAATGCCAATGGTATTTTTAACAAACAACTTAAAGACTGGTTGATGTGGAAAAACTCAATTAAATTGTCGTTTGGTCAAACATTGACCCAGAAAAAAATCAGTGATACCGAAAAAGTCTGGACCAAACCAGTAAAATCAAGCGACAAAATCGACCTGGAATCAATTGGGCTTTTCACTACCCATGGGTTCATTGAACCATTCACCGCATTGCGTTTCGAAAGTCAATTTCTCGATGCATCAGATGACTTACACAAGAAATATTTGGATCCTATACTATTTACATTTTCCGCCGGTATTGCCAAACAGCTTCTAAAAAAAGAAAATGACGATATCCTAACACGACTTGGATTTGCATTGAAATTGAATAGCGATAAAGGATTTGATGGCACCAATATGAGAGATACAACTGCAACTACTTCTGACGGTGGTATTGAATCCAACACCGATGTAAAACTGGTGCTCAACGAAAGATTGGCCTACGTCGGCAAATTAACTTTATACAAAGCATTTTTCTATTCCGAAAAAGATAAAGTTGCCGGAACAGAGTACGCCGATGACTGGAAAGCAATTGACATCAATTGGGAAAACAAATTCACGGCATCGATCTCCAAATATGTAGTTGTCTCATTGTATGCTCAAGTTTTATATGACAAACAGATAAGCAAAAAAGGCCGCTTCAAAGAAACATTGTCATTTGGATTAACATATAAATTATTGTAGCTTCCATTAATGGACAGTAAAAAAACAAAACATCTGCCTGATATTGATAAATATCTGAAGAATTTTAGATTAAAATCTCAGGCAGATGCTTCTTCTAGTCCCAAGCAAAAAATAAAAGTCGAATTTATCAAAATCGACGGCAAAAAATATCCCAAATATATTAACGAGTACTGGACATCAAAACAGAGGCAGGCTTGCTCGATCCATGAAGTAGCGTACCGCGCCTGCTTTAAGGCGCAATTACCGAGATTTTTCATTGATCTATTGACACAACCAAATGACACTGTCTTTGATCCATTCAGCGGACGAGGCACAACTGTAATTGAAGCGGCTTTAATGGGTCGAAAAATTATCTCAAACGATATCAATCCATTAAATAAAATATTGTCTAAACCAAGACTGAACATCCCGACAATTGACGAGCTTGAATCAAGATTAAACGAGATTCCGAGTAGTACAAAAAAGAAATCGAATATTGATCTCTCGATGTTCTATCACAAAAAAACTTTGACTGAAATTCTATCTTTAAGAGATTATCTAATAAAAAGAAAAGCTAACAAAAAAGAAGATTTTATCGACGAGTGGATACGAATGGTCACCACAAATAGATTAACAGGTCATTCCAGCGGCTTTTTTTCGGTCTATACCTTGCCGCCCAACCAGGCTGTGTCTCCAGATAGTCAGATAAAAATAAACAAAAAACGCAAACAGAAACCACCGTATCGAAACATCAAAAAGCTAATACTCAAAAAATCTAAGTCGCTATTAAAAGATATTACTTCAGAGCAAATAAAACAGCTTCACATAATCTCAAAATCGGCTAAGTTTATTACAAGAGACGCGAGTCAGACAGAGTCTGTAAAAAGCAACAGCGTGCAGTTAACCGTCACCTCTCCCCCGTTTCTAAATATCGTTCAGTACGCCGATGACAACTGGCTCAGGTGCTGGTTTAATAACATTAATATCAACGAAGTCGAAAAAAATATCACTACCCCAAAATCATTGGACCAATGGTGCAATATTATGGCCCAAGTCTTCAAAGAGCTGTTTCGAGTCACAAATAATAATGGCTGGGTCGCTTTCGAAGTCGGCGAGATTAGAAGCGGAAAAATCAATCTTGATGAACATGTTGTACCGTTGGGAATCAATGCCGGATTTAAATGCAAAGGAGTTGTCATCAATCAGCAATCTTTTACTAAAACCTCAAACATCTGGGGTATCGACAACAATTCCAAAGGCACTAATTCAAATAGAATAGTCCTGTTTCAGAAATAAAAAACTTGCTTAATGTGCTGTCGGGTCACCGCACCCGACAGTAAAAGTAGGACGGGATCCAGAATAGCGATCCCGCCAGTATAATTGATTGCCTTGTATTTATAATTTGCCATAGTACTTTTGTATTGTTATATTATCAACACATCAATCGACTAATAAGATTTAATATTTTGTATGGTTATAATATATGTCTAATCAAATACTAAAGATGATATTTCGGTTTTTCTTTATCCTTATGGTTTGTACTATTTTGGGTTTTGCTTTAATAGGGTGTTCAATTTATCATACTTATAGAATCCACCCTATGGAGCAAATATCTTATAACAACAGTCATGTTAGAATTGAGATTTTCAACATAGAATATGAAATACAAAAAAGCAAGGATACCAGTATTTTCACCGACCCTCGATATTTTCAAACAGCAGAAAAGATGTATGGCAGATACAGGAATTTTATCTCAGATAAAAAGAAATCTTATTGGTCGCTGCAAATATCATACATTTCCTCAAATAAAAATGCCTTTCTTCTTATTGTAGATTCCATATCAATAATATACGATTCTACAAATAGCTCCACTTGTATAGATTGTTTTGATGAACTTCTTACTGTCAAGGCGCCCTATAGTCCACCACCATATATATGGTACACTTTGATTGAACCGATTGGCATACCCAAAAATCATAAAAAAGATGTTCAAATCAAATTCATACTAAAGATATTTGATGTAGCGGCAGGTTCGGTGTTAACTGAGATACCTATTAATGTACTACTTGATCGAAAGATGAGAATCTACACCCCTCTCTGGCCGGGGGTGTAATCATTTAAGAAATTAGTAGGGCGGGATCCCTGCGATCCCGCCAATATTTGATTTAATAAAGAATAACGGAAGGATCACAGGGATCCTTCCCTAATATTTTTATTACACTGATACAACCTGATGCATATGCACATCCTGTTGCGGGTATGGGATAGAAATCTTTTCCTCATCAAATGTCAATTTCACCTTCTCCATTAGATCCCAATAAACGCCCCAATAATCAGATGACTTGACCCACGGACGCACCACAAAATTAACCGAACTGTCGGCCAATTCTGAAACTGCCACAACCGGAGCCGGATCTTTTAAGATACGTTCATCCTCAGAAACTATTTTTTCCAATAGTTGTTTCGCCTTTTTGATATCATCATCATATCCGATACCAAACACCATATCGACCCGGCGAGTCTCTTTGGCTGAGTAATTGGTAATATTACCGCCCGTAATATTACTGTTGGGTATAATTATTTTCTTGTTATCAGGCGTTTTCATAATAGTGCTGAACATACTGATCTCTTCAATCACTCCAACAGTCCCGCCAGCCTCAACAAAATCGCCTGCCTTAAAAGGACGAAACGCAATCAGCAAAACTCCCGATGCAAAATTCGCCAGCGATCCCTGCAAAGCAAAACCGATTGCCAAACCGACCGCACCAATAATGGCGACAAACGAAGTCGTCTGAACACCCAACTGATTAAGCACTGCAATAAACAAAATCATCAGCAAGGCGGTTCTGGTTAATGATACCAAAAACTTCACTAATGTTTCATCAGTATTAGATTTTTTCATGATCCGTTTGACAATACCGGTAATAATACCGATTACAAAACGACCGATTATGAAAATTGCTATAGCCGCGATAACTTTCAGGCCATAAACCGATCCCCATTCAATCACCATGTTTAAGTATTCTTCCATTCTCTACTCCCTTCATATTGTTTCAGATAGTAATTATCTCTAAGATGTCCCACAATCCAGATTATTATTAATAATGCTTTGGGCGGGGAATTTGTTCCCCACCCAACGAAAAAATAAATAGATTTATTTATTTGCCATCATAGACTACACGGCCACCAAGGATCGTGTGACTGACTTTACCTGATAGTTTCCATCCGACAAATGGTGAATTTTTCGATTTGGAACGAAAGTCTTTCTTTTTGACCGTCCATTTTTTATCCGAATCAACAATCGTAATATCAGCCGGGGCATCATCTTTTAATGTCCCCACCGGCAAATTGAGTATCCGAGCCGGATTTTTAGTCATCTTGCGAATAGCATCAGCCCATGACAAATACCCCTTGTCAATCAGATATGTCTTAACCAACCCAACCGTCGTCTGCAAACCGATCATTCCGGGAGGAGCCTGGTCAAATTCAACATCCTTTTCCTCCTCGGCATGAGGCGCATGATCGGAAGCGATACAATCAATAGTACCATCAACCAATCCTTTAATAATAGCATCAACATCAGCCTTAGTTCTAATCGGCGGGTTGACCCGCAGATTAGTATCAAATTTCTCACCGATCATATCATCGGTCAAACAAAAATGCTGTGGGCAGACTTCGGCGGTAACATCAATACCTTCGGCTTTGGCTACTCTGATCGCCTCGACCGCACCGGCTGTGCTGACATGAGCAATATGCAAACGACTGCTTACCAGTTCACACAGTTTGATGTCCCGCAAAACAGCAATCACCTCGCCGACGGCAGGACGACCCTTCATACCAAGACGGGTTGATTGGAAAGATTCGTTCATGACACCATCGCAACAAAGAAAATCATCTTCCGCATGAGAAATAACCGGGATATTAAACATACTGGAATATTCCAGTGCATTACGCATCAATTGGGGATTCTGGACATAACCACCATCATCAGAGATAGCAACCGCTCCGGCTTTAACAAGATCACCGATTTCGGCAAGTTCCTCACCCTTAAGCATCTTACTGACCGCTCCAACAACAAAAACACGGGCGTCGGCCAATTTGGCTCGGGACAAAACAAATTTAACTGTCTCCTGATTATCAATTGCCGGAAATGTATTTGGCATACAACAGACAGTAGTAAATCCACCTGCCGCCGCCGCCTGACATCCCGAAACAATTGTCTCTTCATCCTCTCGCCCCGGTTCCCGCAGATGAACATGCATATCAATCAATCCCGGCATAACGATTTTACCAGTTGCATCTATAACACAATCTTCCGGCATTGCATTGATCTTCTTCTGCGATGTCTTATTGTCATTTTCAATTTTGGCGATTTTGCCATCTTTAACAAAAATATGTGCCTCACGGCCAAAACCAAGAGCAGGATCGATTATCCGACCACCTTTTATTACCAGATCATAAGCTTGCTTTTTCATTATTCTTCTTCCTCCCGTTTGCCTGACAGAAGGTACAACACGGCCATCCTCACTGCCTGTCCATTGGTAACCTGTTCGAGGACAACCGAGGATTTTCCATCGGCCACCTCCGGTGTGATCTCAACCCCGCGATTCATCGGTCCGGGATGCATGATCGTATAATTTTTATTAAGTAGTTTGAGTCGGTCAGCAGTAACTCCAAAAAGATTGGTATATTCACGTTGCGAGGCCAAAAATCCCGACTGCTGACGTTCTAATTGTATCCTCATGATATTAACAACATCGGCCCCATCAATTGCCTTATCCAAATCAGTATAAATATCAACCCCAAATTTTTCCGCCTCATATGGTAGAAGTGTCGATGGTCCACAAACCGCAACTGAACAACCCATCGTTTTTAGACCCCAGATATTTGAGCGGACAACTCGCGAGTGTTTAACATCGCCAATAAGCACCACTCGCAAACCGTCCAGCTTACCATATTTCTGTCGGATCGTAAACATATCCAAAAGGGCCTGTGTTGGGTGTTCATGTTGACCATCACCGGCATTGATTATATTGGAATCCATACATTGCGTTAGAAAATATGGCACCCCTGAAGATCCATGCCTGACGACAACCATATTTATTTTCATCGCCTCAATATTACGAACTGTATCTTTGAGTGTCTCGCCTTTTTTGACCGATGACATCGCTTTGGTAAAAGTTATCGTATCTGCCGAAAGACGTTTCTCGGCCAGTTCAAATGATATTTTCGTCCGGGTCGAAGGCTCATAAAACAGATTTAAAACTGTGATTCCACGAAGGGTCGGCACTTTCTTAATTGGACGCTCAATGATCTCGCGGAAAGAAACAGCAGTATCAAG
>JAAERC010000451.1 GCA_024230695.1 Candidatus Zixiibacteriota bacterium | reverse complement strand
TCGCATAATCACCGACGAACAGTCGCTGACCAGAAAGATGATGCTTCTGAAATAAAGCTTTTACGACATATTGCCGATTAATAATGAGGATAGCCCTAATAGAAGGATATCCTCATTTTTTTATGGAATTATGACGCAAACGGCAAACAAACAAAAAATTCTGCAAATCCCGGATTATCAGATTGAAGCCAAAATCGGTCAGGGTGGTGTCGCCCGGATCTATAAAGCGCGGCAAAAATCACTGGACCGGGATGTTGCTATCAAGGTCCTCTCTCACGAACTCAGCAGAGATTCTGATATAGTCAGACGGTTTGATCGTGAATCAAAAACTATTGCCGGACTGACTCACCCGAATATCGTTCATATTATTGATCGCGGAAAAATAGATGATCAGTATTATTTTGTGATGGAGTATATCGACGGAACATCTTTTAAAGAGGTACTCTATTCGAAAGATTTTACTGTTCGCCAGAAACTCGAGATGATCGTTATGATCCTCAAGGGTCTTGATTATGCGCACAAAAACGGCGTGATTCATCGTGATGTAAAACCGGCAAATATTCTGGTTGATAAACAGGGTAATGCGATGATGGCTGATTTTGGAATCGCGCAAATATTAAGTAAGCCAGAGCAGGAAGTGACTCGTTCGGATGTTATAATGGGAACGCTGGCATATATGTCACCCGAACAAAGAGTATCATCGACAAATGTTGATCTTACAACCGATATTTTTTCGACCGGGGTGATCATCTATGAGGTCCTAATCGGGAAAAGACCGATGGGTCGGTTCAAATTACCGAGTGAAATAAATCCTAAGATCCCACAAAAATTTGATGAGATAATTACTAAATGTATGGCGATGAGTGCCAAAGACCGTTTTCAAAGTGCTGTTGAATTGAAAGACGCTATCTTGAATCAGATATCGTCACAAGGCGGTCAGAATGTTCCGGGACAAAATGGGATGAGCAGTGTTCAGTCGTTTATTGGTAATAGTCAGTATTTGGATACGATAAAAGAGACTAAACATGGGACGACAATGCTGATGGAAAACCTTGAGTCGCGCGAATTGTTTATTATCAAAAAAAATGATAAGCAGTCGACCGGGTTGAAGGAAGCGCGGCAGTTGGCACAATTGAAACATGAAAATATTCTTGAGATCTATGGTGCCGGTGGCGACAAAAACAAACTTGTAGTAGTTATGGAATATGCTCAGGGCGGGTCGCTTAAGGATAGAATGATAAAACCGTATGAAGTTGAAAAAGCAATGGAAATCGTTAAACAGATTTCTGAGGCTCTTCATTTTGCGCATAATAATGGAGTTATCCACGGCAACCTTCGGCCATCGAATGTGCTGTTTACAAAAGATAATGTTATCAAACTGTGTGATTTTGGTTTACCTCCGCATTATGACCTGATGAAAAAGAACTGGTAGGCACCACCGGAAAAAAGAGTCAGCAAACAGGCTGATATTTATGGTCTGGGTGTGATATTACATAATCTCCTTTATAATCGTAACCCATCGTATGACCGCAATGGTTATCTGATGATCAGTCGCGGGAATGATCTTGTCCCCGGTAAACTGGAAAAAAAAAAAAAAAAGTTGTTAGCTTTTAAAATCGCTAATCGATACCAGGATTTCGAAGAGTACTTTGCCGAT
>JAAERC010000450.1 GCA_024230695.1 Candidatus Zixiibacteriota bacterium | reverse complement strand
GCCTCATCAAAAGGAAGTTCATCTTTCCAAATCGCATTGGCAATATTTTCAAAAATCTTATAAGAGTAATTAAAACCTGTTCCCTTACCAAGCTCTAACGATTTTCGGTAAAAATCCACTGCCTTTACATTTTCACCACTCCCGGAATAGTAACCGGCGATAAAAAGCGCATCATCAAAAGATGGTGCCGTCTTAAATCTTGTTAGACGTTCATCAACTGTGGTTAAATTAGTCAGCGCTTTGATCAGTGTCCCGGATAAAACTTGTGCCCCGCCAGTATAACCTATCCAGCGCGTAATTGTATTACCGGTGCTATTTGTCAAAACAAATACAGGATAGGTCATTCCAACACGATATTTATCCGAAAGCTCAACCCCTTCTCCATCGTTAACATTAAGAGGTAAATGAACAACTTTTTTGAAGGCATCAATAAGAATTTGTTCCGATTCCGCTTCACGAGCGGCTTTTTGGCAAAACTCTCAGTCCTCGTGAACGAACTCAAGAAGAATCGGTAACTTTAACTCAACTGACATAGCCTTAGCTTGATCAAAATTGTCGGCTTTTTTTGAAAAGGCAGTACTTGATATTACTACCAATAGTACAATTAATAAAACCAATACTTTTTTCATAAATATATCCTGTTTGCAATTATTTTCATTTGTCTATTATACAAATCTAAATGTTTTTGGAAAAGATATTTTTAACAACAAATAATATCTAATAACATAGACTCTATACGTCTTCATACAACTCAAACCTTGTTTTTAAATAAAAATGGTGTATATTATAAATAGTCCTCAATTAATAAAGAAATTATAGAAGGAGTTAATAATATGTTAGTTAAAACATTACTGGAAAATAAACCAAGCGAACTGATTACAATCAAACCAGATTCATCACTTGACGACGCAATGACACTGATGATAGATAAAAATATAGGAAGTTTGCTGGTTCTGGACGATGATAAAATTTTACAGGGCATTCTCAGTGACAGAGATATTTTCAAATCTGTCTATAAAACCAAAGGTGAGTACCATTCATTAAAAATAAAGGATGTGATGACATCCGCTGTTATTTCCGGTAAACTGACCGATGAAGTTACTAATATCGCTTGGGTGATGCAAAAAAACTATATTCGTCATATACCAATAGTTGACGAAGGAAACGTGGTCGGTTTGGTCTCACAACGTGATGTTCTAAAATACGAAGTCGAACATCGTAAGTTAGAAAACCGTTATCTCCAACAACATATGGACGGAGTATACGCTCGCGACCGCTCAGCCGATTTATAGACACTAAATTTGTTGATGTGGATTTAATATTACTCAGATAAAACTTTTATCATCTGGTTATGGATTTTGCGGTTACTGCCAAGAATGTAATCATCATAGATAGAATATTTTTTGCCATTGAAATTGGTGATTTTCCCACCAGCCTCTTCAACAATAATTTTGCCGCCGGCTGTATCCCAGGGATGTAACTTCTGTTCCCAGAATCCATCAAAGCGTCCGCAGGCCAGATAACATAGATCAAGCGCCGCTGAACCGGCCCGCCTGACACCCCGGGCGGCTTTAGCAAAGCGATTAAAGAAATTTAAATTGTCATTCTCAGAGACTCTAATATCATATGGAAAACCGGTCGCAAGAAGAGCCTTATCTAATCGTCTTTGATTCGAGACACAAAGTCTTTTACGGTTTAAAAAAGCACCGCCATTTTTACGGGCATAAAATAATTCATTACGAAGCGGATCAAAAACAACACCAACTATTATTTTACCCTTAAATTCCAGCGCAATGGAAACTGACCAAAAAGGGAAACCATGAGCATAATTAGTAGTCCCATCAAGGGGGTCTATTATCCATCTGAAATCAGAATCTTTCTCGACCGATGCTTTCTCTTCGGTCAAAATCGAATGATCGGGAAATTTATTTTTAATGGCTTTGACAATCAATTTTTCCGAGGCCAGATCAGCTTCAGTAACCAAATTAACCCGGCCCTTAAAGGAAATCTTATTTTTCTTCCCGACTCTTTTCAGGAGAAGTTTCCCTGCCTCAATGGCCGTCTTTTTTGCAAATGTAAGACAAATCTTTTGCCTGCTTTCCGAAATCATATCCTACCCCGCCTTTTTTGTTTTTTGCTTACCAAACTGCATTTGATACAGACGATAATAAATTCCCTTTTTGGCCAGTAGTTCCTTATGATACCCGATCTCTCTTATCTGTCCATGATGTAATACGATTATTTTATCAGCTTTTTCAATAGTTGATAGCCTATGAGCAATAATAATGGCCGTCCGGTTTTCAAGCAAATTCTCAAGAGCAGTCTGTATCAAACGTTCGGTGGCGGTATCAACCGAGCTGGTCGCTTCATCAAGAACCAGAATATTTGGATCGAAAGCCAGCGCCCGCGCAAACGACAAAAGCTGTTTCTGACCGGTTGAAAGAGTGGCCCCGCGCTCTTTGACCTCCGCTTTGATTCCATCCTCGGTTTCCATTATATAGTCGTAAAGATTCACCCGGCGCAAAGCCTCTTTTATTTTATCGTCAGATATATTTTCTTCACCCAGTCTG
>JAAERC010000449.1 GCA_024230695.1 Candidatus Zixiibacteriota bacterium | reverse complement strand
TAGAGGTGAAGTCAAGCAACATCACTTTGATCTTCCTCACTATTTCTAACGTCAGTTCATCCATAGATTCAAAATGCATGTAAACAGGTGCAGTTGATGATCCCAATTGATTGGCAATACTTCGGGCGGTTAGATTATTGAGTCCCTTTTTCTCAGTTATCACAAAAGCCGCTTCAATTACATCATTCTTGGTGTATTTTACTTTTGGTGGCATAATTTCATGATCCTTAAACAGGTGTTATGTAACATTAGTTATGTTACATATGTAATATAACAAATATTTCATAAAATGTCAAATAATTTTAAATTAGTTCAAACCAATTTAAATGAAATCAGGTTAATTATCTATATATCATATAGTTAGCAAATTTTGAATAGAATATGAATATTGCGAAAATCAACGAATTGCTGAAATTATTGAGTAATCACCTAAACTGATTGAATCAAATAATTTCGAAGTTCATCAATCAGGGGACGCCAATTTATTTCTTGATGTGTTTCAATAAGTTACAAAATCCACCCCAAGTTGATGATATGTCGTAAATCTACACAATTACTTGAATTACAGTTCCTTACAGAATTTCGAAACTCAATAGAGTAATGATTATTTTCAAATTCTGATTAATATTAACCAATTCTTAATGCCAATAATTCTGCCTGGCGGCGATGGTATTATGACAAAGATCAAGTCTATTTCAATAATATCATTTTCTTTGATTCAGAGAAATCGCCAGTTTCAAGACGATAAAAATATATCCCACTTGCCATATCAGTACCGTCCCAATTTATATTATAATTGCCGGCACCCATTTTCTTATTGATCAATGTCTCTATTTTTTGTCCCAGTATATTAAAGATTTCAATAGATACATGGCTTTTGGCCGGAAGGTCAAATTCGATCATAGTTATCGGATTAAATGGGTTAGGGTAGTTCTGAAACAGATTAATTTTATCCGGCAAAGTTTCTCCATTACTTTCCATAAGATCAGTTGGGTATAAGGGCCACTCAAAATCAACTAATTTACAGGTATATTGATACTCCCCGCTGATCTCCATCTCTTGACCAATAACGCGTATTGTACCAGTTTTATCTGAAACTATTAAACACATTCCAAACATCTCAACCGCATCATAAAAACCAATCGGTCGTGGCTGATGATAAATTGTGGTAAATTCCCAATTGTTATTTACTAGGGTCCCATACCTAATGTTTCCCACCGCAAGACATTGATTTAAAATGGGATAGTGAGTAGATGCAATATCGGAAAATATTATATGCGGTTTATTATTGCTGTCAAAAACAAGGTGAGTCAATCCTCCTGTGTATTTTCGACCGTCACCACCATAATAACCATCATCCTTGTCAGCAATTATTTGGCGTTTCCAATTATTATAACCCAATCTTTCTAAATAATACAATTTGCAATAAACTGCCGAATAGGTGTAAACCCGATTGATATACATGCAAGTGATATATGGTACATCACTTCTATCGAGACATAATGATGGAAACCATCCGGCATCGTCCCTTATTCCATAATCATAATTTAAGGCAGTTTCCAATTTCCATACGCCAGTTTTATTGGTCACATACCGCAATCGCGATGGATCATCATTGGAATTGATCTGCTCGCTAAATATGACATGTACAAAACCATCACTGTCAATTTTAATATCCTGACGACTGGATGATTTGACATACATATCATATGTATAGGCCATATTGTAATTATGAATCAACTGTTTTCTCCATATACCAGATACATTTGTAAGATGGTACAGATAGGAATTAAGCCATGCATCCATAAAATCATCAGAATCAATGTCAGAGCGAGTTTTTAATATTAAAAGATGGAAGGAGCCATCAGGGCCGGTATCAGCGGATAATTCGTAAATAAATCTGCCCCCTTCATTGTAGAACTGAACTATTGTCTCGTTATTCCATTGATTCTGGTTGTCTTTAGAGTAATGAATAATGGCCTGATTGGAATTGTCTGATTTGGCTACAAAAATATGCGGATTGGATAATGAGTCATATAATAGTACGGATTTTTCCAACCTGTTTCCGGTGGTAATTGAATCTGAATGCTCAGATCCGTCTGGATTAATTGTTTTGTATATAAGAGTTCCTTCAGTAACACAGTTATTACAGCGTTGAAAATATGAAACACCAACAATTCCCTCATTATTTTCCTGTACCCAGCTTCTGCTATGACTATCATTTAATCCATAATGAATTACTATCGGCGAACTCGATGTTTCTTTTGCAAATAGTTTCCCACAAAAAATACACAAAACAACAATTATCAAAATAAATCTGTTATTGTATAGCAAAATCATTTGAAGCACCCCCTTTCCATGAACACACTGGCACAGGTCCGGATTTGTATATCGAGTTTATCAAATACACGATATCAAGAATATTAATTAGGACATCGTTATTAACATCAGCCAATTCAATCGGGTTTGGGGCTGGGCCTGATTTATATAGATTGTTAATAAGAAATACAATATCCAGAATATCAACAGTGCCAGTTAAGTCAACATCACCGCAAGATAATATCGTAATTGCTCCTTCTTTTATTTCCGGGGAATATCTATCACCTGTAAAAGGACTGTCAAAAAAAGGTAGTTTATCAGAGTAATCAGTTGAGTACCCATCAACATTGATTGTTATTGATTTACCACTGGAAATTGATGATGGAACAGTAAAATATAGTTTTAAAACAGGCCCTATTCCGGGTTCAAGAATCGGTAATGATTGATCCTGAATACTAAGGTTTATATATCTTCTGTTGTTTGATCCATCGGCATGCAATTCTTGTATCTTATCAAAATACTCAGTACGGCACCCGGTAATATTAAATGAATCATAAACGAGACTAAATTCCGCCGAATATTCTATTGGTATATTAAAATAATCAACAGGTACAGCATTGGACGCAAATATGTCGATTTCCAATATGGTGTTTCCGTCGAAAATGCTGATATTTGGCGAATACAGAGTATCAGCCAAAGCGGCAATATAATGTTTTCTATTTATCGTTTTGTCTTCGGCATTGATCTCCAGGTTTACAATATGTACTCCCGGTTGAGTAAATGAATGTGTTGGAGATTGTGCGGCCGAAATCTGGCCATCATCAAAATTCCATGACCATGAATCAACTGTCAAATCAGAATTAGCAGTAAAATTAACATCAAAAGGCGGCCAGCCATATATGACATCCGTATCAAAATCGACATACATTGGAATAAATACGATTCTATTATTACTAATATCAGGTACCGCCAAAACATTGTCATATTTATTGTAATATAAGGACGTTGGACCATTGAATCCATTAGCGATCATTTCTGGCGGATCATCATATGTACTATTAAAACGATAAGCGGCGTTATATCCCCATGATGAAACATAAGTATTTCCAAAATCATCAAATGTTACACCGTCCATTGTTAGATCTAAGGATGATTCTACTAAATGAGTGACAGTAGAAGTGGCGATATTTATTTTAGATATACGTGCCGGACCATTTGCGGCCGAATTCATTATCAAAGAATTATCTTCAGGAATAAATCTCATAGTTTGTGGGAATTGAATACCGGCATCAGCAAAAATGGTCCATGTTAGAGTTGATATATTCATCTTGTATATTTGTCCATAAATATTTCCTCCTTGACAAACTGTGATGTATGCATTTCCCGATGTATCAAGCATGATGCTGTCAAAAAAATCATTTGGAGTTGAGATAGTCGGCAACGAAACAAGTAAAGTATCTCCAGTGATTATATCCAAAGCAAGAACTCTGTTGGGGCTGTCAGCGGCAAACCAGAGTGTATCTCCAGAAATACATAGTCCTCCTGGTTCATTGATACCAGTAGCTAAAAAACTATGTCGCCCGAGTGAATCTATCAATGATATAGTTCCACCATCCCAGTTGGCTACGATATATCGATTCCTTACCTCATCAAATATAACACTCTCTGGTCCAACAACCAAATTTTGCGCCCAAGTGGACGATGATAGCAATATCAATACTATTGTTATTGTCAACTTTTTCATAAATCTCTCCAATTTATTTTCTAATTTAGTTTGCTTAGGAACATATTGGTGCTGGTCCGGCTTTGTATAAGTTGTTTATCAAGTATACCACATCAAGAATATTAATAGTTAGATCATGGTTGACGTCGGCTGATTCTATAGGATCAGAGTCAGGACCGGATTTATAGAGATTATTAATAAGAAAGACTACATCAAGGATATTTATTCCGGAGATTCCATCAATATCTCCGCAGACATAATCGCAAGGATCACCAACGCCGTTTTCATTAGTATCTTCTTGTCCTGGATTACTGTGTTCTGGACAATTATCGCAGACATCTTCAATGCCATCTTCATCAGTATCTTCATGTAATGGATTAAAATCTTCCGGACATCCATCACAAATATCCCCTTCGCCGTCTTCATCACTGTCCAATTGACCAAAGTTGGGATCATTTGGGCAATTATCCGAATAATCAATTATGGCATCATCATCAGTATCCAGAAGAGAAACAAAGTCAACTCGATTATCAGACATAACGGGTACGGCCAAAATATTATCAATATTATTATATCCCAAACCTGTCCCCGTTATTGTACCATGACCTTCCGACACAAGTATAGGCGGATTTGTAAAGGTCTGGTCATATTTGTAAACCAAACCCTCATACCACGAGGTAATATATACGTTACGGTCATTATCTATTGTAATTCCCGCCCTTTCAAATTCAGGGGGAGTAACAACTGAAGTTAACGAGGCATCATCAAGACCAATTCCAAGTATAGGAGAATCTACTTGAATTCCGACCAGAAGTAGCCGGTTGTTAGGTTCATCATACGCTAAATCATTGGGAAACTCCGGTAGTCCGTTTCCAACAAATACTTCGTAGGATTGATCACTGGGATCGATTTTGAATAGACTGCTGGTATATCCATTATTATTAATGGCGTATATAAATCCTGCATTATCTGTTACTATCCCCATAATCATGTTTGCGCCAGGTAGAGTCACCTCCCATAAATAATTTTTGCTATTTAGATCGAACGCTCTTACTCGGCCATGGAAATCGCCGACATACAAAGTGTATTCTGAAATATGAATTCCAAAGATATACGCTCCCAGATTTGATAAGTAAGTGCTTTGAACACCTTCATTATCAATTGCAATTATTGAATAGTTTAATGCGCTCGAGACAAGATGCCGGTTATTTATGGCATCGTATTCTGCATGCTCAGGGTTGTCAAACAGAGTTTGGCCATTGACGCTCAAGGCCGGTGCCCATATAATTAGAAAGACCACACAACAAGCATATAGTTTCATAAATCCCTCCTATGAAGTGTTACTTATAATGCAGGAGTATTCAGAATTCGATTTCTTACCAGAAATATTTATTTTGTGAAAATGACAAAAACTCTTAACAATCCAACCGATATTCCAACAAATAGAATTTTCTTTGCGAATCGATTTAAGATGTATATATTCTGTATTATTTATGATTGGGAGTATTTTTGGACATAAATGAGCTCTTTATTGAGGCCAAAACGGGAAATACCGAAGCAGAAAAAGAACTTTTTTCAATTCTTCTTGTAAGATTCAAACTTATTGCTTCTCATATTATAGGAGAAAGGGACGCTGCCAACGATGCCGCTCATGATGCTGCTATGAGCGTATTAAAAACATATCATAAGCTTGAGGTGCATACAAGCTTTATGGCATGGGCGCAGACTATTATTCGCCGACAGGCTATACAGTATATGAAGAAGCGCAATAAAGAGCGAAGGATAACACAGGAAATGAGCAAGGAAACAGGAATAAATGCTTATTTTGAAACTTCCCCGTTGTTTAACCTACGGTTGGCAAAATGTTTAAAAAAATTATCCGCAACAGATAAAAGATACTTAAGAGTACTAAATCTGAGGCATCTTGGTTTTACATTTGAAGAGATTTGCGCTAAGATGAGTATAAATTATAATAACGCTTATGTTTTGCTTCACAGAGCAAGAAAGGCTCTATTATCTTGCTTGAATAAGGGAGAAAATTAGTCATGAGCGAGTGTATAGATAAGAATATTGGAAAAGAACGAGATCGGTATCTTCTTGATTTGTTATCTGATAAAGATACTGATTTATTTGAACAGCACTTAATAGAGTGTGAATACTGTGCTTCTGAAGTTGAAAGTTTTACTGAAACATCGGCTCATTTGCTTCACTCAAAAACCATTCAAACTGAAGTGGCAAAGCTGGTAGAATCTGATGAAACAAATGATTCGAATGAGGCTATGTCAACTCCAACTATAGTAAAATCACGCTGGTGGACGAACAAAATTGTCTGGAGTACGGCGGCTTTATTTGTAATTCTTCTTTTTAAACCATGGAATATTGAAATTGCTCCAGATAAAACCGCTATTGCCGGAGCAAATAGGATAGCTATCCTTCCGATTTCTTCCAATGAATCTGCAAATCAATGGCTTGGAAATGCCGCTACAAAATTACTTTCAACTAATCTTTCTGAATCTAATCAATTAACAATTCTTACGACTCAACATGTTTCTGATATTATTGAATATTTGGATATGCAGAAAATTGAGGAATTTGACGCGGATTTAGCCCTCAGAGTTGCGGAGAAAGCTAAAGCTAATTGGGTTATAATAGGCAATATTGATCAGAGCGATCCAAAACTAGCAATCAATGTAATAATGCTTAATACATCAACCGGCGATACTGTCACCAATGAATATCTCACCGGCAAAGCCACAAATGATCTATTCTCGATCATTGATAAAATGACGGACTCGGTTAAAACTGATATTTTACCGGATACTGATATTGACCAAAATAATATACTTTCTGTTTCTGACATCACCACTCGATCTCCTGAGGCCTATCGAAATTATCTTCATGGTATCGATTATTATGAACAGTTTTCAATAGCCGAGGCTGAATCCTGTTTTCTTAATGCAATCTCGTATGATTCTACATTTGCAATGGCCTATTATTATTTGGCCTATTTTGCAGATACAATACATATCAATAATGCCATAAAATATATCAATAACAGTAGTCGACAGGAGCAATACTATATTAAAGCTTTGGCATTTTTACTTAAAGACAATACCGATTCATTTTTCAGTGAAATGGATAATTTAATTAAGAGTTATCCTTATGATGCCAGAGCCTATTATTGGTATGCTCGAATTCAATCGAGAATTCGCAATAATCAAAAGGCCCTTGATTACTATTATCGTACAATCAGGATCGATCCATATCATAAACTTGCATATAATAATATGTGTTACATATTCATTGATCTTGGTGATTATAAAAATGCTCTCTGGGCCAATGATATGTATACCGCTATTTGTCCAGATGAACCGAATCCATATGATACTCGCGGTGACATTTATACCGAAATGGGCGAATTTGAAAATGCAATTGAATCATATTTAAAGGCTATGGAAATTAGACCCTTCTTTAGTTTTACCTATTCAAAATTGGGAGTGATGTATCAATTAATTCGCGATTTTGATCGGGCAAGACATTGGGAGTATTCCGGATGGGCAAATGAACATGATGATCCCTTTCCGGCCAATATTTCCGCCAATATGTTTGTAGCCGAGGGTAAGTTCGAAAAGGCTATTGAAACGCTTGATGAAGCACTTTCTTTGGTTGACCAGGGTATTATGACATCTGTCAATGCAGAAAGTATTATTTTAACCAAAGCAAATATTCTGATCGAAAAAGAACCGCAATTGGCCTATCAAGAATTGGAAACTATATCAAAATCAGTAGATTCGTTATCAGATTTTCGACAAATTGATTATTACCTATTAAATACCGGACTATTGAATCAATTGGGGCATGCTGCAAAAGCAGATAGTTGTCTTGAACAGTTCAAGCAGGATATTGACACTACAACATTGAATCAATACAGGTATTATTATATATCTGGTTATATCAACATTCAGCGCAAACAGTACGAAGAAGCAGTTCTACACTTACGAACCGCCAGTGATAAGATTGGCCCCAATCATGATTTTGAGAGTAGATATTTATTGGCCGTAGCCTATGTTGAGTTCAAACAATATGCAGATGCGATATCTGAATTGAAAAAGCAGTTAAAAAATCAAAACTATAGACGAACAGATTTTCCTATATGGAATGCCAAAATGCATTATTATCTTGGTCGTGCCTATGAGGGTTTGGGGCAATATCGCTTGGCCATAGAACAATACACATATTTTGTTGAAATATGGAAAGATGCTGACTGGGATATCAAAGAGATCAACGATGCCAAATCACGACTGACATATTTGAATAATGCTTCATAATTATGTAAATATCATTATTATGCAAATTTCAATTTATAAATATGGCTGAATCCAGAATCTAAGCAGATTTAACCAACTATTATACATAGACCTTTATCGAGAATTAATTGACAAGTTTAATAATCCAGCTAATCAACCCATCTGATAGATTTTTTACTTAAGCTGTCCCCCTCAAATAATTTCGAAGTTCATCAATTAAGGGACGCCAATTTTATATCAATCAATATCATATTTACAGGCAATCCGGCTTTGGACCGCCCTTATATTTAAAATTTATTAAATGCACTATATCCAATATATCTATGTTTTCATCGCTATTGACATCAGCCACATATTCTGGAACGACCGACGGGCCTGCTTTGTATTTGTAATTTATTAAATAGACAATATCTAAGATGTCAATATCCTGATCCTCATTTACATCTCCGCAGATCGTTTCAGTTATTGTAATAAATTGATTCGGTGTGACATCAGTTAGAATATCGGTTATTTGTCCGCTCGGCCATTCTATTTTTATTGAATCTATTATAGTTGCATCGCCTAAACCAAAATGAACATCAAGGCTATTTTGACCCCAACAACCAGTTTGCGTCGATATCTCCCGTAATAGCCACGTTGGGGAATCATTAATAACGGCTTTCAAGCGGACTTTTGATCCAATAGCTGATTTATTAGAAATTATTCCAACACATTTTATATTTAACCAGTTATTAGTATTTCCAATATTTTGATATAAGAAATTATTGTCATCGCTCCAATTGGCAACATATATATCAAGATCGCCATCATGATCATAATCACTACATGCGGCGCCATGTGACCATGCGGTATCTGTTACTATATCCCCACTGGCTACCTTAATAAAGGTACCATCGTTGTTATTAAGCCAAAGGAAATTTAATGGGTTCGAAGTTATAAACAGGTCCAAATCACCATCATTATCGAAATCCCCGGCACAG
>JAAERC010000448.1 GCA_024230695.1 Candidatus Zixiibacteriota bacterium | reverse complement strand
TGGATCCGGGAAATCGTATTGCGGATCCGGACCGGTGGTATTATCGCATGAAATCGCAAAATATAATATTGCGCCCAACAGACAGATCAATGTAAGGATTTTAAGATTTTTCATATCCCCTCGCCTTATTCATAATTTTTTTTTCTATATTCGCCTTGCTTAATTATACAGACGTTTGAGGGGCAAGATTATAAAAATATTTACAACAATTTAAAATATAAAGATTGTTCCCAGGGAAAATGTGAATGAACTATAATGCCTTTGAATATCATAATCATAGAACCAATCATTTGATATTGGCCAGCCAATTTCGAAGGCAAGGGCAATTCTATCATTTAATTCCCTGCTGAGTTCCAGAGTTGGCATAAAGACTCCAGTTCCTTTGCTACCCGCAGTCAAAAATCCGTAACCGGCATCTATTTTAAAATCAGTAAAGCCGAGATTATGTGAATAATAAAGCCCACCAATAAAAATGATAATAAAATCGGTGCCATCAACCAAAACCTCATGACTATTAAATGAGGCATTTAATATATAACCAAATTTACCGGAAATCTGAGTGCGAAGTTTTAGTCCTCCTCCAATACCAACATTGTTTTTTACTATATTACCAGTCTCTTTATAGACAAAAAGGTCATTTGCAGAGAGGAAATTTATATAAGGTTTAATTTCAATTTTGCGTTGAGGAATTTCATAGGAATAGGCCAGATTACTAAATATCATTACGATTATCACCAAAATTACATAAAGATTTTGTTTCGTCATTATTCACCTGCCATTTAAATTAAAAATTTTTAGAATCAATTAAATAAACCGCAATTCCCGAGTTATGTCAAGTAATATAATATTCTGATAGCCTTAAAATATTTATTGACAGTATTATATATTTGGCTATATTGCCAAATAGGAAATATAGAAAGTAACGATAAATGAAACCAAAAGAAAAAGCTCAATATGAGATCAGAGCCAAAATAGTAAAAGCAATGGCGCATCCGACAAGGTTGTATATTGTCGATCAACTGGCGAAAAACGATCTCTGTGTTAATGAGTTGACCGAAAAAATCGGCGATGATATGTCAACGGTCTCGAAACATCTGTCGGTTCTCAAATCTGTTGGGATTGTACAGAGTAAGAAAAAAGGAACGCAGGTTTATTATCATCTGAAGATGCCATGTATGTTAAACTTTTTTGGTTGTGTTGAATCGGTAATAAAATCAACAGCCAATGAACAACTAAAGTTGATAAGGTAATATTGTGAACTGGAAAAAAGAATGGAAACCGCTGGCGGCTATTTCGGCTGTTTTTCTAATATTTTTCTATCTGCCACTTGGTAACACCCGTTTTACCGGCGCGTTGATGGAAGCATTCCATCTGGCAAAATGGTATGCCCGCGAGCATGTGCTATTATGCCTTATCCCCGCCTTTTTTATCGCCGGAGCTATCGCCGTATTTATCAGCCAGGGTTCGGTGATGAAATATCTTGGGGCCAAAGCAAATAAAATATTGTCATATGGGGTCGCGTCGGTCTCCGGTTCTATTCTGGCGGTTTGTTCATGCACTGTTCTGCCATTGTTTGCCGGGATATATCGGATGGGTGCGGGACTTGGCCCGGCCACAGCCTTTTTATACAGCGGTCCGGCAATAAATGTTCTTGCAATAATTCTTACGGCACGGGTATTGGGTTTGGAGCTTGGTATTGCCCGGGCGATTGGGGCTGTACTATTCAGTATTATAATCGGCTTGTTGATGCAATTTATTTTCAGGAATGATGAAGTAGAAATAAATAAAGTCGAGATGGCTATTCCGAATGAAGAGCGCGGCCGTCCGCTCTGGCAAACTGGTTTGTACTTTATCGCACTGGTTGCTATTCTAGTTTTTGCTAACTGGGGTAAACCGGAAGAAACATCTGGTTTCTGGTTTATAGTTTATTCCTATAAATGGGTATTAACCGGGATTGTCTCGGCTCTGCTTGGATTGATGCTTATTTTCCTGTTAAATATTAAATGGTGGAAAGTAGCAATTACCGGACTGATTACTTTTGCATTATCTTTGTTGTTTCCTGAGTATCCGTTGATTGCTTTTTCTATTGGTATTCTGGGGCTTTCGATTCTCACTGTTACCAATAAAGGTGAGGCGGGCGATTGGTTTGAGCAGTCTTGGGGTTTTGCTAAACAGATAATGCCGCTATTACTTTACGGCGTATTAATCGCCGGTTTGTTATTGGGTCGTCCCGATTTTGAAGGACTGATCCCCTCATCATGGGTTGCCAACGCGGTGGGCGGTAATTCTATCTTTGCGAATTTGTTTGCCTCGGTGGCCGGAGCATTTATGTATTTTGCGACATTAACTGAGATCCCGATTTTGCAGGGTCTGATTGGCAGTGGGATGGGTAAAGGTCCGGCTCTGGCATTACTTTTGGCAGGTCCGGCGCTATCGCTTCCAAATATGTTGGTGATACGGTCCGTGATCGGCTTGAAAAAAACAGTTGTTTTTGTGATTCTGGTAATAATTATGGCTACCATTTCCGGCCTGATTTATGGTATATTGTTTTAATAAGGAGTCTGCAATGAATGAAAGTAAGATAATAAAAGTTCTTGGCCCCGGATGCCCTAAATGTGAAAAACTATTAGAACTGACCAAACAGGCAGTTGAGGAATCGGGCGAAAATTATTTGGTCGAAAAGATAAGCGATATAATGGAGATTATGAAATATGGGGTCGCTATCACACCGGCTCTGATTGTCAATGACGAAGTAAAAGTGATGGGTAAGGTACCATCAGTTGACGAAATCAAACAAATGATCGAATAAATTATATTTGGAGATGATGTAATGAAATCAGTTAATCTATCATTTTTATTGGCAATGTCGGTATTGCTATTATTTACTGTTGTAATAGCTGATGATAAACCTATGGCTACAGCACAAGCTGAAACCAAAGTGATTCTGCATGACTCAGTTGATATAGTAATTGATGCAACGACGCCTACCGGGCAGGAAATAGAAGATAAAATTGTGGTTTACTATTTCCATGGAACCCGTCGCTGTGTTACCTGCAAAAAAATAGAGGCTTATTCACAGGAAGCGATCGAGAGCGGATTTGAAAAGGAACTTGAAAACGGATCGCTTGAATTTTTACCTGTCAATTTTGATGAAGAAGAAAATGAACATTTCATCAAAGATTATGAGCTTTATACAAAAGCACTAGTAATATGCGACTACAAACAGAACAAACAGATCAAATGGAAAAATCTTGAGAAAGTCTGGGAACATGTTAATGATAAGGAAGATTTTCTCAAATATGTGCAGGATGAAATAAGCATCTATCTTAATGAAAGTACCACTGAATGAACGAATCCTTTCTTTTTGCATATGCAACTGCGGCCTGGCTGGGAATATTAACATCGATCTCGCCTTGTCCGCTGGCGACAAATATCGCCGCGATCTCGTTTATTGGCAAAGATGTCAAAAACTCGCGGATAGTTTTTCTGTCTGGGCTGTTTTATATGATCGGCCGGATGCTGGTTTATCTAATTGTTTCAAGTTTGATTGTGACTTCGCTTTTGGCAGCAACAGAAATGTCATTTTTCCTGAAGGGTGATATAAATATAATTCTCGGACCAGTGATGATTATCGCCGGAGTTTTTCTTCTTGGATTTATAAAATTTAGTCTTCCCGGTTTTGGATTAAGTTCGAAAATGCAGGATCGTGCCTCACGGTATGGGGTTTGGGGCGCGATGTTACTCGGTGTTATTTTTGCGCTCTCATTTTGTCCGGTGTCGGCGGCACTGTTTTTTGGAAGTCTGATCCCATTGGCGGTGAAGCAGGAATCTAATGTTTTAATTCCCTCCCTGTTTGGGATCGGAACTGCTTTGCCGGTAATACTCTTTGCATTTCTGGTCGCTTTTGGGGCCAAATCTATTGGGAAGATGTTCGATAAGCTTACTATTTTTGAAAAATGGGCGCGGCGAGTCACCGGCATTATTTTTATTATTGTTGGGACTTATTATACTCTAGTCTATTTATTCCGTATAGATATTTAATTATGGAAACTAAAGCCTGCATAACCAAAAAGCCTAAAGGATTAGGTTTTTTTGAAAAATATCTGACTATCTGGGTTTTACTCTGTATTGCGGGCGGGATACTGCTTGGGAAAATAGCACCTGATATTGCAACGTCACTTGATAAAATGGCGATCTATGTCGGCGATGCACCAGTGGTATCGATTCCAATAGCGATCTGTCTGTTTTTTATGATGTATCCGATTATGGTCAAAATTGATTTTGCCGAAATAATCCGAGCCGGTAAAAACGGTAAGCCGGTTGGACTTACACTGGTTATCAACTGGTTGATCAAACCATTTACGATGTATGCTATTTCTTTATTTTTCCTCGGTTGGCTTTTTCTTGAATTTATCGGACCAGATGCCGTTGATTTAGTAAAAATGCCTTTGGGGCTTGATCTTCCGGTTGGTGCCGAACATGGTGCCGGAGTGGTTACTATGGTTGATGGTATCAAGATGCTTGAAATTCCATTGTGGCGAAGTTATCTGGCCGGATGTATTTTGCTTGGGATAGCGCCATGCACTGCTATGGTTTTGGTGTGGGGATTTCTGGCCAAAGGCAATGACGGTCATACATTGATCATGGTCGCAATCAATTCACTGGTCATGCTATTTCTTTTTGGTCCGCTCGGCGGTTTTTTGCTTGGGGTCGGACGTTTACCAATCCCCTGGGAAGCACTGCTACTTTCTATCGGTATTTATGTTGCATTGCCGTTAGCCGCTGGATATGTTTCACGGCGAACGATTATAAAAATAAAAGGTGTTGAATGGTTTAATGCGAAATTTTTGCATTTACTGACACCGATTACAATCACAGCTTTACTTATAACATTAGTGCTTCTTTTTTCATTTAAGGGCGATGTTATATTATCCAATCCATTGACTATTCTATGGATCGCAGTTCCGCTCTTTTTGCAGACTGTCCTTATATTTGCGCTGGGGTATGGAATGGCCAAACTAATGAAATTGAAATACAGCGATGCGGCACCATCGGCTATGATCGGCGCCTCAAATCATTTTGAAGTGGCAATTGCTACCTCTGTGATGCTATTTGGTCTGTCATCGGGTGCGGCACTGGCAACAGTTGTGGGGGTTTTGATAGAAGTTCCGGTGATGTTGATGCTGGTAAAAATATGTCTAAAGACCCCGCACTGGTTTGCCGAATAATTAAACTTGACAAATAACGAAACATAGTTATAATAATATCGTAGTTGAAACAGTATATAAATTTTAATGGGGGTATGATTGATGACTATTGTGGAAAATTCGAATAAAGTATCGTGCCTCAGGCTCAGTGTTTGATTAGCTCTTTTTAGAGTTTCTCATTTCCCAAAAATAGAGTCTGCCGGTTTCGGGCGGCTATAATTACATTTAAACTAAATTTATCCGCAGGTTAGATACTAAGCATTATTTGAATAGTATTATAACTTGATTTTAAATTATTTAAGGATTTTACAATGGATTTATTAGATTTAGGCTGGAACGATTATTTCAGCAAGCAATTTGAAGAATATAAAACAAATAACAATAACAAAAATGCTCACCCTGCGAGGATATCATGTGAACATAGAAATCTGTATCATGTTATTACTGAAAACGGCGATTTGACCGCCGAGGTTTCAGGACGGTTTCGTCATGAAACTTCATCGCGCGCCGATTTCCCGGTAGTGGGTGACTGGGTAGTGATAGCTCCACAGGAAAATCAGCAAAGCGCAATTATTCATGCGGTTTTGCCACGCCAGAGTTCTTTTTCACGAAAAGCGATTCTTGGCGGCGGGCCGGCATATGGTATGGGCAAAACCGAGGAACAGGTATTGGTAGCCAATATTAATTCTGTCTTTCTTGTGAGCGGATTAGATGGTGATTTTAATCTACGCCGAGTTGAAAGATATTTAACTATTGCCTGGGATAGCGGTGCCACACCAGTAATTGTGCTTAATAAGGCTGATTTGCCGGATAATGCCAATGAGTATATTGAAAAGGCCGAAGAAATCGCGGTTGGTGTTCCGATTTTAACAGTCAGTGCTAAAACCGGTGATGGTATCGAATCGCTGTTGCAGTATATACCAAAAGGCCAAACAGTCACTTTACTTGGTTCATCTGGTGTTGGCAAATCGAGTATTATTAATAACCTGCTTGGTGAGGATCAAATAAAAATCGGCGGTTTACGCAAATCAGATGGCAAAGGGAAGCACACGACAACATATCGGGAACTTCTTGTTTTACCAAATGGTGGCATTGTTATTGATACCCCGGGAATGAGAGAACTGCAGGCATGGTCGGAAGATGAAGGAATGGAAAAAACGTTCGGCGATATTGATGAATTGGCGACTAAATGCAAGTTTAATGATTGTTCTCATGAAACCGAACCCGGTTGTGCCATACAACAAGCATTAGAAGATGGTACTCTTGATAAGAAGCGTTACAAAGGTTATCTTAGACTTCAAAAAGAGATGGTTCATTTAAAAATCAGACAAGATCAGAAAGAATCCCGGCGGATCAGCCGAGAATGGGATAAAAGAGTAAAGCGCTATCATAAAGATATGAAAGAATTGAGAAAGAAAGGATTAGCATGAGTTTAACAAATAAAAAGCAACAGCTTAATATAAAAATAAAAGGCTTTAAAAATGAGTATCAGGAAATCTCAGAAATAAACAACTCAGTATATTCTGACCGACCGATTTCTCCGGAGGAATTTATTGAGTTTGATACTAATCGGAATAAAAAGTGTAAACATCGCAGGTGGATAGCGATTATTGATAACAAAATAGTTGGCACCGGCGTATTCACACAGGAAATCTGGCAGTATCATCCAGACAAATTCTATATCTGGATGATGGTCAAACCGGAGTATCAAAATATCGGAGTTGGTTCAAAACTGTATGATCGGATATGGAAATCTCTTGAGAAGTTTAATCCTATTTCGGTCAACACCGATGCCAGAAATGACATGCCGCAAGCCGACCGATTTATTAAGGAAAGAGGGTACAAAAGTTTTCAACGATACGCGGAACCTCATCTTGAGGTCAGCTCATTTGATTTTGCACCGTATGAATCTCTTATGGAGAAAATAAAATCAGAGGGGATAATTATCAAGACGATGCAGGAGCTTGAAAACGATCCGGACCGTAATCATAAAATCTATGAAATGGACCAGGAGATTGCCGCGGATATGCCCGATGAGGATGGTTTTACGAAATTGGATTATGAGACCTACCGAAAAGAGAATCTTGAGGCATCCTATACAAATCCGGATTCATACTTTATTGCT
>JAAERC010000447.1 GCA_024230695.1 Candidatus Zixiibacteriota bacterium | reverse complement strand
TTATTCTTTTAATACATCAAACGGCGGGTATGAAACAACAATAGCAGATGATTGCGGTAAAGTAGGAATGGCTACAGTATGGGCGAAGGATAATAGTTCAGCCAATTTCTTTATCAATACCGATTATATCTGTTATGAGCCGGATACTACTTTGGATCATTACAAAGTGGTTGCCTCTGATGGAAGGATGGAATTAATATACAAAAATGTAAGTACGGGAGCCAAGTCCGCAGTATCCTCATTAAATGGTATTGAGAAGATTGCTATTTTGACTTCGCCTTACCCTATTCTTTCAAATGGATTGGGAGAAAACTTTACACAGGCAGGAAACACCTATAGCGTAGCGACATATCCGGTCGATTTGCCGGATGAAGGTACTCTAATCACTATCAGGTATGCCGAAAGCGATCTCATCATTGGTAATGACCAAATGGGGATAGAATCATCATTGAGTATTCATCAGTGGAATGTGGGGAATGATTCATGGGAGCCAATAGGCGGAACTGTTGATACTGCTTTGAACGAAGTGTTCACGATAATTTCAGATGCTGGCATCTATGCCGCGTTCACAACCGATATAATGACTGGTATTGGCGATGATGAACATGGCTCAATAATACCGGATCAATTCCAGTTATCTCAAAACTATCCTAACCCGTTTAATCCAACAACGATGATCGAATATAATGTCCCTACACGATCCGATGTTTCAATCGAGATATTTAATATTGTGGGACAAAAGATCAGATCACTTGTAAATGAAACCAAAATGGCTGGCAAATATGAGGTTATTTGGGATGGAGATGATTCAAAGGGCGACAGAGTCTCATCTGGTATATACTTCTACCGTTTCGAAACAGATAACCATATTGAAACTAAAAAGATGCTACTTTTAAAATAAACATTTAATATGTTATACAATTTGCCAAATAAAATGGGCCGGATTCTTTCCGGCCCTTTATTTGTCATAACATTTTTACTATGCCGAATTATTGGCATTGAGAATTGGCTTATTTTAATCAGAATTTGAAATTAATCATTGCTCTATAGAGTTTCGAAATTTTATAAGGCACTGTAACTTATTTAATTATGCAAGTTTTCTATAATCCATCAACTTGGG
>JAAERC010000446.1 GCA_024230695.1 Candidatus Zixiibacteriota bacterium | reverse complement strand
TGCCTCATCGAAGAGTATCAAACAAATCGAAAAGGAACTTGATGTTGACTCGCTTGGATATTTATCTATTGAAGGGATGTTGGCGATGCCATCACTGCCGAACAACAGTTTTTGCGCCAGTTGTTTCTCGGGCAAATATCCATTTAAGATATCCAGCGCTTTCGACAAAATGCGGTTGGAAAAGTTGTAGTTATATTTATCTTATAGATGTAGGTCATGGAGCCCTGTGCTCCTGACATTTCTTTTTTCACGTCATTGCGAGGAGTTCCGAACCTAAGGTCGGAACGACGTGGCAATCTCAATGCATATCAAATCACGGACAATCTGGTTCCGGGCCACCCTTATACCTGTAATTAATTAAATATACTATATCCAATTGATAATCCACCCAATGGGTGAGGGTTATTGAAGAGGCTGTAATGCTAAATTATAAAAACAGATTGCCTTGGTGGTTTTGGAGTCAAAAATAACGATCAAACCCAATTTAATATCATTATTTGGAGGAGATATGGTTATAGGGAATTTATTGATTCAAGGATTCCTGATGGAACATATATAGACAGGGACTGTCTCTATTGGAATGAGAACATGCATTGCTGGGCGAGTTGCAAGGCAAACTGCGGGAACAGACCGATTGCCAATGTACCTGTTGCAGTTATCAACAACACTAAAACAATCGCGGGTTTGAATGAAACCGGTTGGAACTCTTCATCGGTTTTGCCAAAGTATGCCACAACAACCACTCGAAGATAATAATAAACCGAAACAAAACTGTTCATCACTGCAATTACCGTCAACCAGATATAACCAGCCTTAACAGCTTCTGAAAATAGATAGAATTTTCCAAAGAACCCGGCTGTTGGCGGAAATCCTGCCAAAGCAAACATAAACAGGGCCAATAGGGCGGCTAAAAACGGATGCCGAACAGAGATACCCTTCATCTCATCGATCGACGCTGTACTGCCTTTACGGCTGTTTATAATGGTAACAATAGCAAAGCCGCCAAGATTGAAAAATGTATAGGCCAAAAGATAAAACGCCGCCGTTGAAACAGCTCCCGCCCCGCCGACACTTAATGCAATCATAATATACCCTGCATGAGCAATCGATGAGTAAGCCAGCATACGTTTTATATTTGTCTGGAATATCGCCATCAGATTACCGACTGACATGGTCAGAATTGCAAGTATCCAGAAAATTACTGACAGCTCATTCAAATCACCAAGACCATAAACAAATATTCTTAATATTGCCGCAAATCCGGCCGCTTTTGGCGCAACTGAAAAATATGCTGTAACCGGAGTTGGGGCGCCCTGATAAACATCGGGAACCCACATATGAAATGGTACCGCCGCTACTTTAAATCCGAAACCGATCATCATAAGCAAAGCGCCGGTGTAGAGGAAAAACCCAGAGTGGCTTGATAGATAACCGACATCGGTCATAATTCTTCGCAGATCAGTTGTTCCGGCTGCTCCATAGATAAGCGCGATACCATAAAGTAAAAATCCGGTCGCAAACGCACCCATAATAAAATATTTAACCGAAGATTCATTCGAATTGGGATTGTTCCTGAAGAACCCGGCCATAACATACAACGGTAGTGACATTATTTCGAGGCCAAGAAATATAACTATTAAATCAGCACTCGATGCCATAACCATCATTCCGACGGTGGCGAATAAAATCAGCGGATAAAATTCAAATCGTTCTATATTTAGAGCACTCAGGTAATTCCGGGCCATTAATAGAGCAATCATCCCGGCAGATAAAAAGATAACATTAAAGAAAACAGAAAAATTATCGATCTGGACCATTCCATAGAATCCTGATTGTGGGGCGTTCCATTGCTGAAGGGCCAGGACCAGTCCACCAATCAATCCCACCAGCGCCAGATATGCCAGAAATGTCCTGTTCTTAAAGATATTTCCAACTACCAGAATAACCATTCCCACTGCCAGTAAGAATATCTCCGGGTAGAGTATATCAAAAAATATTGCCGCTGAT
>JAAERC010000445.1 GCA_024230695.1 Candidatus Zixiibacteriota bacterium | reverse complement strand
GGTGAATTGGCGACTGATAGATGTGAAGACGTGAGAAATGAGATATATCGTGAAGAAAATGTCCCGATTGAATCATGTCCCCTGCACCCTTCTGCAGGACACTATGATCCTAATTCTCAGGACAAGACTTTTGATCAATTAACCGAAGATTCAACAGACGTCTATAATTTCTAATTAAATCGAATATTTGTTCTTCCCCTAATGGATTCAAAATAGCCTTGACATAAGTTCATATTAGATTGTATATTCTTTTTTCATGCCGGAGTGGTGAAATTGGTAGACGCAGAGGACTCAAAATCCTCCGATGGCAACATCGTGTCGGTTCGATTCCGACCTCCGGCATAAATACATAATTTAAATTATATCATATTCATTTAACAAAATCCTATTATTTTTCTTCTGCCTAATCTCATTTTTGAAACTCTCCCCTAATATATTCCGTATATCATATAAATCTTGATGAAGGAAAGCAGATATGAAAACAGCATTAATATTGATTTTAGCGGGAGTTGTTTTACTTACAGCTGGCTGGGAATTACTGGGATTAATAGTCGGTCTGATTGCTGGTATTTTTGGCCTTGCGATTGGATTTCTTGGTGCCGTTCTTGGAATAATTGTTGTTATTGCGATATTATTTCTCCCTCTGACGATTTTGGGTTTTATAATTTTGGGTATGTTTAAGATAGCTAAAACGGTTGTCTGTTAATAAAAGTTTAGTTATCTACTACTATGACAAATCAAGCAATTATAAATATAAATAATATTTCAAAAACTTTCCGCAGGGGTTTTTCAGGGAATGATATTAAGGCTCTATCTGAAGTTAGTCTGAATATATTATCCGGCGATATTTTCGGGTTATTGGGCCCCAATGGAGCCGGTAAAACCACCCTTGTAAAAATATTACTTGGAGCACTTACGCCAAGTTCAGGAAGTGCTTCTATAAATAATTTTGATGTGTCCGATTATAGGGCACGTAACCAAATCGGATTCCTTCCCGAAAATCACAGATTTCCCGAGTATCAAACCGGAAAACAAATGTTAAGCTTTTATGGCGGATTAACCGGTTTATCATCTTCTGAGATAATGAACAGATCTACAGAAGTTTTAAAACTTGTTGATATGGAGAAATGGGGCGACACACAAATAAAAAAATACTCCAAAGGAATGATGCAGCGTTTGGGCTTGGCGCAGGCATTATTAAATGATCCGGAGATTATTTTCCTCGATGAGCCAACCGATGGTGTCGATCCAATAGGACGGCGCGAAATTCGAGATATTTTGAAATCGTTGAAAGATCGTGGTAAAACAATATTTCTCAAT
>JAAERC010000444.1 GCA_024230695.1 Candidatus Zixiibacteriota bacterium | reverse complement strand
TATGGGAACGTTGATGCAACAGATTATATTGATTGGTTTAGAAATTTTGGACAACTCTTCAAGCGTCTGTTAAAGGAAGATGGCAGCCTGGTCATTGATATTGGTGGTTCTTGGGTGAAAGGGCAACCCACAAGAAGTCTCTATCACTTCAAGTTGCTGATAATGCTTTGTGAAGAAATCGGTTTCCATTTGGCGCAGGAATTTTATTGGTGGAATCCATCAAAATTGCCGACGCCGGCCGAATGGGTTACTGTCCGGCGAATTAGAGTAAAAGACGCCATAAACTGTATATGGTGGCTATCGCTTAGTCCATATCCAAAGGCCAGTAATCGTCGCGTGTTGCAACCATATAGTGATAGTATGAAAGGTTTGCTCAAAAATGGTTACAAGGCTAAAAAAAGGCCATCCGGACATGATATTAGCGAAAAATTTGCCATCAATAATAAAGCCGCTATCCCCCCCAATTTGATTGCCTTAGCAAACACCGAGAGCAACAGTTATTATCTAAGGTATTGTGCTGAACACGGAATCAAGCCCCATCCAGCCCGTTATCCGGCCGGATTGCCGGAATATTTTATTCGGATGCTTACTGAAAAAGGTGATTTAGTTGTTGATCCATTTGCCGGTAGCTGTATAACAGGCAAAGTTGCGGAAAAATTAGATCGTAAATGGGTATGTGTTGATAATGTTGAGGAATATTTAGAAGGGGGGCTTGGTAGATTTAATAAAAAAAACCTCAACCTCAGTGGTACTCGCGGAAAAGCGCCAGATAAAAATGTATACTACAAAATTCCACGTCCCGGTTTGCTATGGGATGATGAGGAAAATGAAGAGCCATTACCAAAAGATGGTGGACGAAAGCGCCCTCCAAAAAGCCGATAGAAAAGTAACCTCTACCGAATCCACCCCCAAGGACAAGAATCAGGAAACTGAATTGCACTCCCCAATGCAATACAAGTTATTTGAGGAAAAGATTGATTCTGATGACTATGAAGCATAAACTGGCAGTTTTTTTTACAAATTCACCGCTGGAATTTGTATAATAATTTATGTTGGTTTCTATGTAAAATTAACATTGGGGAGAAATATTTTTGAATAGTTGGTAGAGTTTAAGATGTTGTTCAATTAATTAATTTAACTTATGCCGAAATGGGGCTGAACTATCTGGGAATTTCTCGATCAATTGTTTGAGCAATGAGTTT
>JAAERC010000443.1 GCA_024230695.1 Candidatus Zixiibacteriota bacterium | reverse complement strand
TGCGTTATCGGAAAAAGCCGACTGCCGTTTCCACCGGCAAGGATAATACCTTTTTTCACTGTCTCATATCCTATCGTTGACTCTTAACGATTTGTATACGTTTCTTCATAATATTTTAAATAATGACCGCTAATACAGCTTTCCATCCATTCCAAATTATTAAGATACCATAACACCGTTTTCTCAAGCGCATTATCAAAACCGTATTTTGCCTTCCATCCCAATTCAGTTTCGATAAAACCAGGGTCTATTGCATATCGTTTATCATGACCGGGGCGATCCTTGACAAATTCAATTAATTCTTCGTGCGGGCCATCACCTTGTATTTTGTCAATAATACGGCAGATCTTTTTTATAAGTTCAATATTTTTTATTTCATTACGGCCGCCAATATTATATGTCAAACCGGTCTCTCCTTCATGAAACACCATATCAATCGCCCGACAATTATCTTTCACATATAACCAGTCACGGATATTTGATCCATCACCATAAACCGGAATCGGCTTTTTACTAATGGCATTTTTTATCACCAGCGGAATCAACTTTTCCGGAAATTGATATGGACCAAAACTGTTACTGCTGTTTGTCACAACGCTATTCAATCCATATGTCTTGTTATAGGCTCTAATAAGATAATCGGCTCCGGCTTTGGTGGCCGAATATGGTGAATTTGGCCGGTATGGTGATTTTTCGGTAAATGAACCGGTATCATTTAATGAACCAAAAACTTCATCGGTAGAAACATTATGAAAACGAAAGCTACGCTTTTTTTCTGATCTTATACGGGCTATCTCTAGTAAATTAAAAGTGCCGCAGATATTAGTCGCGACAAATCCGGCCGGATTAGAAATCGACTGATCGACATGTGTTTCGGCGGCGAGATGAATTATATCTGTGATCTGATATTTATCAAAACAGTTTTCAAGTGAGTCATAATCACAAATATTGATTTTTTCAAACCTGTAATTGGGATCATTTTCGATTGATTTTAACGATAACAGATTTCCCGCATAGGTCAGACAATCAATATTAACAAAAAGATATTGCTGATATTTGGGCACCATATACATAAGCAAATTGGTGCCGATAAATCCGGCTCCGCCAGTTACCGCAATTCTTTTTTGATATTTATCTAAATCGTCCATAATCTCTTCATTCTCAATTAAAACCGCCTTAGCATTAGATAATAACAGGTCTGACAGGACAAGTCAATATCTGTTCCAAAAACAGATTATATGGTAAGAATTCAAGTAATATTACG
>JAAERC010000442.1 GCA_024230695.1 Candidatus Zixiibacteriota bacterium | reverse complement strand
CGGTATATTTACCCAGTGTAAAGGATATGCAGTTTTGCGGCTAGTGGGCTGGCAGCTGAATTTTTATCAATTTCTGATTATCCAATCAATCGATAATTTTTGATAGATCTCTAACATATTCGTGATCAACCTCATCGAATACCGATATCATCAACTTCGCGGTAATCACATAAAATGACAACATTGATAATTTATTAATCAGTTTCGACAAATAGAGAAGAGGTAGTTAAAAATTATTCATTTTGTAATAAGGATTGCGACGTCATTATCAAATACGTTGTTGAAAATTGTCTGAAGAAGTCCACGAATCGACATCATGTTTACTAGATCAGATCCACATGCTGTAAGATGGTAGACTAGCGATGCGCAATCGGTATATTTACCCAGTGTAAAGGGTATGCATTTTATGGGCTAGCGGGCTGGCAACTGATTTTTACTTATTCTAACATACTCGGCAAGCAACCATTTTTCCGACGATCATACGAGGGGAACAAAATTTAGTCCTTATAACGAAGGATAAAAACATTGCAAACACTGCACACCATAACTTACCAGGTTCGGAGGCGAATCGACGATTCGACGATCCCTTTTATATACACTGAAGGTGATCCCTTTATTTGGCATCCATATGGAGCATTATCGACATCGTTTCCCATTTGAATTTTGAAATTCGTGATGATTATCG
>JAAERC010000441.1 GCA_024230695.1 Candidatus Zixiibacteriota bacterium | reverse complement strand
TTTTAATGTGCAGTTTGGAATAAGTCCACAAATGAGGCAACTATTTGAGATATTCGGCACAATTTTAAATCGTGATGATTACAAACAACTTGAGGAAAATGAAATATTATCACCGGTCGATTTGATAAATATCAGTAAAGATGAATTGGCCAAAATTATTCGGTCACCTCAAAAAAATGAAAAGATACAGAAAAGAATAGAAAATCTTAAACAAGAGGAGAAAATAGATATGAACAGAATCAGTATGCCTGAAGTTCAGGGGGGAATCAGCGCGGCCACAATGCCGAATTCAGAGTTAGCTTTCAGGCCGGCGGTTATCGAGCTTGATGGTCGGTATGAGCGGGAACGGTATTTGGTTAAAATCGATGGGGTTCCGATTCATCTGACCGGTAAGTCGTTTAAATATTTATTACGATTGGCCTATTCGCGGTTGGTGGCCGATGATGGCTGGGTTTATAAGGATGATATCGAAGATGGTTTTAATCAGGCCAGGTATCTTTATCGTTTGAAACAGGAGATGAATCGGGGCGGTAATTTTTCATGGCCGATTTTCGAAAATAACCGGCTTGGCTATTACCGTCTTGATCTGGATCCGTCGAAAATCAGGGTAAATCTCGGTAACCTGTTGAATCATCCTGATTTCGAAGTGCGTGAGATGGCCGGGGAATTGGCCCCCCGTATGACAAATTAGGCTTTATTTTAGTTATTTATCGGTGCCGGAATGTGTCAAAAAGGATAGAACATCTGATTTTATTTATCGGTTAAACAAATAGGGTTATTAAACCGATAAGTATAAAAAGATGATAAAAAAGACAGGACAACATATACCGCTATTGGCATCCGATGGCGCGCCGACTTTGTCGATTTTACCGACTCGGACACTGATACTATTTCCAGGGGAAACAGTATCAATTCAAATCGGGCGGCCGGAAAATCTGGCACTGATAAAAGATAATACCGGCAAGAATAAACTTATTGGCGTTACCTATTCGCCTGAC
>JAAERC010000440.1 GCA_024230695.1 Candidatus Zixiibacteriota bacterium | reverse complement strand
GGTACTGCTATCATGCTTCGTCAGCTCAAAGAACGACTCGAGCGTGAGCTTCGGGTTAATGTCGCTCTGCGGATGCAGGACCTTGGTCGTCCCGATGGTGTCAAAGTCTCCGGCAGGGGAGAGCTTCATCTTGCTATCCTCATCGAGGAGATGCGACGTGAGGGACTAGAGTTTTGCATTTCCAAACCGGAGGTCATCACTCGAACTGATGAAAACGACAATGTCCTTGAACCGACCGAACAGCTTATTATTGATGTTCCCGAGGAGCATCAGGGTGTTATCATCGAGAAACTTGCCAAACGCAAAGGTGTTTTGACCACTGTTGAAAATGCCGGCACAAAAACTATCCGGATGGAATTCGAGATCCCGACCCGCGGACTTATCGGATACCGCTCGGAGTTTTTGACCGATACTCGCGGACTCGGAATCATGTCCTCCCGGTTTGTCGGTTACGGCCCCTGGGTCGGCGAGATCATGTCGTGGAGCCGCGGTTCTATTATCAGCAACGAGACCGGCACCGCCACCGCCTATGCTATCGAGGGACTTCAGGAGCGGTCGGTTATTTTTGTCGAACCGATGGAAAAAGTCTATACCGGGCAGATCGTTGGCGAAAACTCGCGTAAGATGGATATGACCTGCAACCCGACCAAAAAGAAACATCTGACCAATCATCGGGCTTCCACTAAAGATATCGGTGTCAAACTCGATGTGCCCCGCAAGATGACTCTGGAGCAGGCGATGGAGTGGATCCGCGATGATGAACTGGTCGAGGTGACCCCAAAATCTATCCGTGTCCGGAAAGCGATATTGGATTTTGATGAACGCCGTAAAGCTGAGAAAAAACTGTTTTTGCTGGATGAAAACTCCAACGGTTTCCAACACCGCCCCTCAGCTTAATTTATAATCCCATACTTAACGTCATTGCGAGGAGTTTACCGTAAGGAAAACGACGTGGCAATCTCCAAAATTCCCTTTTTATGTGGGCGGCAGATAGCCAGAAAAATCCACATCTGCCCCAGCGTAACACAAAAACAAAAATTCCTTGTAACCTTATCAGTTTTATTGAATTACAACAAAATGGGTTCGTTCCTTCATTTTTGAGATTTTACTACCAACTTGATGTTATTTCTGACTATACCCCATAATGTTTTTTTTTGTAATTATTGTTCACTTTTAGTTTCTGTATAATTTTCCATATACAGAATAGATAAAGATAGAATCAACATCGGTTTGGCGGGGAAAGTGGGAAATAATACCAATTCCACATGAAAAATATATATTTTGTCGTGGACATGTATACATATTATTGCTATCTTAATTGTTATGAATTGTGCAATTTAGTGGAAGTGGACAATAGTTTCAATCAATATTTTATTGGAGTATTAACCATGTCAACAAATCAAGATAAATTGTGTCAAATTGAAGTTCATAACTCACAAAAATGCCATAGACAAATTTATATTGATGAGAAGGGGAAAACTCGAGAAGCTTGTATTTTACATTGCAAAAAGGATAATCCAACAGAAATTGGCAATTTTAAAGAAGCACTTTCAGAATACATTAAGGCTTGTAAAAAAGGACGACAAAAATTTGATTTTACAAGATTTAGATTTCCGCCAAGTGGTTGGGTTTTTCCAAAGAGTTTTTTAAATGATTTATATTTAGACGGCGCAATTTTTGAAGGTGGTGTCGATTTTCACAAATTAAAGATGAATATACATAATGCAAGTTTTACGAAAACAATATTTGAAAAAGACGTTGATTTTTCAGAGGCGGATTTTTCTGGCAAAGTTGATTATTTAGATGCCGAATTTCATGGCAAAGTTGATTTTTCAAATAGTCACTTTCGTAAGGATTGTATTTTTGGCAATACCAAATTTTATGGTTCTGCTATATTCTCGAAATGTCATTTCTTTGAGAAAGCTGATTTTTCATATAATAAACCGTCTGGCATTATAAATTTGGGGTCATTGAATTTTAAGGAATGTCAATTTGACGGTGACGAATATAGTTCATTTGAAGGTCGTAATTTGTATAAAGCGTATTTTGAAGGTGCTAATTTATCGAAATTAAATTTCAATCTTGCAATGTGGAATAAAAAGACATTCTTCATTCTAAATATTGGCCGAAATAGATTATATGACGAAACCCAAAAGTCTTGGTTTGTAGTTACAAAATTGCTTATTAAAGCCTTATTCTATAAAGATGTATTCAAGAAATATTGGTTTATTAAAATGGTTTTGTTACCAATGGCTATTATATATTTAGTTTTCGTTCCCCGCAGACGCGCATGTGAGAAAATATGTCAAGCCTATAGACAATTGCAGGAAAATTATGAAGGAAAATATAGATATCGTGAAGCAGGCGACTTTTTCATTGGTGAACAAGAAACTTATAGAAAATCTCTAGGGCCAATATGGCGTATTTTTTGCCTTCAATTTTTATATAAGTGGATATCAAATTATGGTGAAAGCTATTTTAGACCACTTGTATGGATTTTATTGATTGTTTTTCTAATGCCTTCCATATTTCTTTTTCAAGGAATTTATCTTAATGAACACATAGAACCACCAAAAAGCGTTGTAATATACGAGTGGGATGGTGCATACTCTCTTGTAGAATCATTTGAAAAAGATGAATATGGGGATGCTTTTATGGTAAATTTCGGGTTTATAACTTTTGACAGAAAACAAATTTCTGAAATACTGCCAAAAAGATTAACAAGATTTATTGTGAATATTGAATCAATCACTATAATTGTACTTCTCTCGTTTTTTTTACTGGCATTAAAAAGGCGATTCAAGCGTAAAAGTTTTTAGTGAAATGGTTAGCCCGGGTGCCCCATGTCTTTAGACGTGGGGTAAGTGCAGTGTATAATTAATTTATTATCATGTATAGGAGTGAATTATGGTAGCGTATCTTAACGGTGAGGCAAACTGGATAAATTATATTATTATTTTAATTGTATTTATAGGTCTCATTTATACTTGGTGGCGATTGAAATTAATTAAAGAAGAAGAAAAGAAAAGAAGACTAGAATTCCACAAAATAATTTTACGATCTTTTAGAAATGAGACTATTTTGGGGGTTGAAGATTTAATCAGCTTCCATAAGAGTCACTTTGGTGGTAATTTCCTTAGAGTTTATCAATTGACTGATATAAAAGAATCTTTAGAAAATGCACTACTTAAAATATCATCTTCGACTTCGGGGCATGAAATAAAAGAGCTAATTCCTCGTCTTGATGATTTACGTGATCTTATAACGAAAGTAGATGCAGTATTAAAGTCAGAAGAATTTAAAGTTCCTTTTTATGGTACACCAGAAGAAGAGAGGAAACTGCTGGAAGATATTTTTGAATTGACTAAAACAGATAGAGATATTATTAGAAATAAACTTAGCGAATTAGCGGATTTAATTACCGCACGAGATCATACAATTAGTGTGCTTGGAGAAGAGAAAGGAAAGGCCGGAACAAGGGCAACATTAGGATTAATTGGAACGGTGATATTTGGCGTCGCTACTATTATTATTGCAATTATTAAATAATGTTAAATGTCAGGAGCGCAGGGCTCCTGACCTACGGGAAAATCAAACCTGGATTCCCGCTTTTGCGGGAAAGACGTTAAATAGGATTACATTTTCCTCACCAAATCAATGTTGATTCTATCAATCCCCCACTAATAGACACCATAAAAACAAGGGAGAAGTATGTCTATTAGTGAAATTAAAGAAGGTAAGAAATTATCAAAGAAACAAAAAATTGCTAATCGGGAGAATGGTAAGAAATCAAATGGGCCAAAAACAGCCAACGGTAAAAACATCGTCAAAAACAATGCGGTCAAACATGGGTTCTATAGCGACTCTATTCTGATCAACTCACCGCATCTTAAAGAAAACAAAGAAGAATATGATTATCTCCTCGATTGTCTTATCGCCGAACTTGAACCGCAAACTCAGTATCAGTTTATTCTTGTCCAGAAAATTGTCAACTGTCTCTGGCGAAGCCGTCGGATAATCAATGCCGAAACATCACAGATAAATCGTCAACTGCGAAAAGTTGACTCATCGCTTAAATATGAAGCATATGGTGAACCTCAACTTGGTCCCGATGAACTCGAGGATGTCGATAGTGCTCGAATCAGAATGGAGGAGACGTTCCAGAAACGGGCCGATATGGTTGGGGTCAAATCTATCCCGGATGATCATTTTTGTGTTAGGATTTTGCATTATGAGATGCGATTGGATCGACAGCAGAGTCGGGCATACCTTCAGTTGCGGTTATTGCAGACCAAGTGTATATCAGAACCGGAAACGGAAATTAATCAATTGAAAGAAGCCCCTATAGCTGACCCACCAGAATCAGCATCGATTGGATAGTTTTTTCTCAAAAGTGAAGGAACGAACCCATTTTGCTGTAAGGTATGGAGAGGGACGGTGTTATAGGGATTTATTGTTTTTGGGGCAGATGTGGACATCTGCCGCCCACATTACGTTAAATAAATATGGCGATGACGTAAGGGGGACGGGGATGACAATAATTGGCGGGGGAAGTGTTTGGGGAAATCGATAATGGAACATTGACAAAAAGATAAAAGTTATTATATTTATTCAGGTTAGACATCAGGCCTTATTTCGAAAAAAAATAATTACGCATTTAAATCCATACTTCTTTGACTGGAAAGTTTTGAAGAAACTTTAATTCGCTTGTACTGTTCTGTTTTACCCGCGGTGGCGGGATGTTATAAGCGAATAATATTAGGAGGTGTATTTATGCCTGCAAAAAAATTGATGGCATTCCTGGATGAGAATAGCGTCGAGTATGTTATTATCACTCATTCAGAAGCCTACACGGCCCAAAAAGTCGCCGAGTCGGCACATGTTCCAAAAAAGGAAATGGCAAAAACCGTGATTATCAGGGTTGATGGAGAGACGTCAATGGCTGTTGTTCCTTCATCCTGTAAAGTAGATTTTGCCATGTTGAAAAAAACGATTGATGCCAACACTGTTGAACTTGCCACCGAGTTGGAATTTGAGGATATGTTTCCTGATTGCGATCTTGGTGCGATGCCGCCATTTGGGAATCTCTATGATATGAAAGTTTTTGTGGCGGAGAAACTGGCTGAGGATGAGTATATCGCTTTTAATGCATGCACACACCGGGAGTTGGTCAAACTTGCTTATGTCGATTTTGAACGTTTGGTAAAACCCAACATATTAAAATTTGCATGCGAATAGTTGTATCCGGTTACAGATACGGAGGTGAGTAAAACTATTTAATCAAAATGAAGGGAATTCGTCATGGCTGAATCTGTTTACAAAATCATCGAACTTGTTGGAAGTAGTAGTGAATCATGGGAGAAAGCGGCCGCGGCGGCTGTTGCGCGGGCCGGGAAAAGTCTGCGGGATCTGAGGATCGCAGAGGTCTCTGATCTTGACATGCAGATAAAAGATGGCAAGATCGACTCGTATCGAGCAAAAGTGAAACTGTCTTTCAAATACGAAAAAGAGGATTAGACTAATCTAAAAGCGAAAGGAGTATATTATCTGCTTTTTTATCAGTTTAATACCGGCGACATTTTGGTGTGTAGTTGGATACTTTGTGCTGTATTCCTCGACCAAAACGGAAGGAATGGTTCAAAAATTCGGTAAAATCCTGGCTATATGGATATTTATTATTGCGGTTTTGATTGTTGTATGCGGAGTTTATATGACTTTTGCCTGCATATGTCCTCTGAATCAGTTTATTAAATAAACTCCCGCATTGTCAGGATTAATATCGAGACTCCTCGCAATGACGTGGGTGGAGTAAGGAAACTATAATCAATATCTGATTTTTAGTATTCTAAAGCTATCGCCGCCGGTATAAAAATATGTATCATCGTTTGTTAATCCGCCCTGAAGAGGATTGTGCATCGGGTCAGATTCGTAGATCTGAAACTGCTGTTGAATCTCACCGGTGGTTGGGTCATATTCGGTCACCGTCGCTGATTGGGAATTGGTCCATGAGACAATAAACAGACCATCCTCAAACCAGCTTATTCCTCTAAAAGAGGGGGGATTGGAGAAAATCACCTGATTGGTCACCGAACTATCCGAATCACCATCAAGCAAAGCTATTTCAGTATCGACCTCATACGCAATGTCGGCAAAAGGCCCGGCCATCCACAATTTTCCATCACCCCAGGCCAGCCCGGCAATCGAACCGACGGTATTGATATATGAAAAATGATCGATTTCGGTTCCGTCACTTGGGTCGACTTTGTAAATATTGGTCGCTGTCGCCAACCAGAGATTTGTACCATCAAACGCGACACCAGACAAATTGGCATTTGTAGCCGGAGCAAAACTGAATTGATCGAGTAGTGAACCATCGGATAAACTGACATTATAAACAGTGTCGCCGATTTGGTTGATGATCCATAATGAAGTATCGGTTGTCGCAATATCGAGGGTATAATCAGTTACCGGCGAGGAGAATTCATCGATGATATTTCCTCGCAGGTCAGCGGCGGCGGTTCTTTCGCCGGCCATGTTTGACATGACCGACCAATTGGATACTTCATCAGCGGATTTCATCGCAAAATAGTAAATAGTATTAGGCACCAGATTTGTGACAATAAATTCTTCGTCACTACCGGAGATTTTCGGTGTCGGCGGATGGGGAATCGCGGCATATGTGGTCCATTGGTATCGGTCGATATATTCGGTCGACATCTTAATCTCATATTTTGTCGCCTGACCGATGTAATCATCATCACCGGGAGCTGTCCAGGTAAGAGTCATACTGTTGGCAGTCGGTGTTCCGGCAAACAGATCCAAAACGGCGGAGGGCGGTATAACATCCTCAACCTCGCCGGTAGTGCCAGTGGCAACATTTGACATCGGTGACCAGTTGGAGATCTCATCGGCGACTTTGAGCGCAAAATAATATTCAGTTATCGGAGCTAACCCGGTGACGATAAATTCATCCGAGGTTGCCGCAATTTGCGGGTTTGGTGGTGGAGAGAATTTTGTGGCTTGATCCCAGTTGGAAAGATCGATCGGGGAGATTGAATAGCGGATGTCATATTCTGAGGCTTTGCCGGTATTGTTATCATCGCCTGAGGAGGTCCAGAAAAGTGTCATGCTGTTTGAAGTCGAGTCTCCGGCGGTAAGGTCATCGATTCGTGACGGGGGAGTGTGATCTTCGATATTCTCGCAGTCGGAGCCTCGTGGCCATTCTTGTTGACCAAAGTCTCCCGATTGAGATGCCAATTGAGAACTGAAGAGACGATACTGAAAATTATAGCTTCCGTCGATGCCATTGTTTGCTGTCCAGCACCATGATGGGAAATTGTCAACCTCGGTATTGTAATTTGAATATGGTTCAATTGCAATTTCTGAACAGGTGAGGGTATAGTACTTCACGATTACTTTTGGCCGGATGTAGGTTCGAACCTGTTTATTACTTCTGCTTAACCAATTTAATGGTCGTTCCTCGAATGAATGATCATATGTCCATGTCTTTGCCAGGTTTCCGCCATTGAACTGCCCGCCGGCTTTTATGTTATATTCCGCTTTGGTGCCATAGGAAAAGGTGCCGTCGATTGTTGCCGAAATAACAAAGCCGATATCAAGTTTTAATGATACTACTTGTAATAAAGGAAGTGTATCAAACATTTGAATCGAAGTATATTGAAAATCGGCGATATTTGTCAGGCCGGCCATGTCAAATTTGCCATCAGAGGTGATTTCGAGATTGTAATCATAATTCAAGATACCGCTAACAAAGGTATGAAAATGATTCAGGGCGCCTGATCTGATTCCGAAACCATATTCTACTTTGGGATCAAAAGCGATGAATCCATCAGACAAAGTGATATCGACGTTCACATCCTCGGTGACTCCTGAGTACAATGATATTCCTGATAGATCCATTCCCTGATCAGAAACAGACACTCCTTTGGCTGATGAAATGAGCTTGAAATTATAGCCGGTCGGCGTTGCTCCGATTGAAAGATTCAAGGTTGTATCTATCCCGCCGCTTTTTATGGCATCTGTGAGAGTGGCATCCTCGGTTTCCAGTTCAAGAATATTTCTGTCTCTGCTTCGTCTGGTTACTCGTCGTATATAACCGTCAAAGGCGGTGCCAAGGATTATATCGCCGACCTGAATCAAATTATAATTGTCTTCGACTCTAAAAGTATAAACGCCCTGTGGATTGAAGCCATAAAGATCTATGCCTTCGATATTGTCAATGATTTGCAGATTATTGGCCAATATTGTTTGTGCATAAGGCGAACTGCTTTGAGTTGGGTTGCTATCGCAGGAGATAATTAGAAAATATAAGGCATATAGAATCAGAACGCCGAAAATAAGATATTTTTTCATTCTATATGGCTCCCAAAATTACAGATTGCAGGCGGTGAGGGAACGTGTATTAATAATACGGATGAAGCTGAAATCTGTCAAGTTATTATAAAAAAAGGGGTTTTGGAACGGATATAAAGGTTGAACTTTTTTACCAGAGAAACTGTTAAAATACTTGATGAGAAAAATAAAATTCCATATTCTCTTTGATATATTCGTCACAAGAATATACAACGAGGATAAAAAAAGATATAGCCTGAGGTACCAGATGAGAAAAGCCAAGATCGCTCTAATTGTTTCATTAGTTTTTGTTTTTATGTTCAACGCGTCGGTCATTTTTGGAAATGACCTTCCGCCATTACAAAAAAAGATATTTGACGCTCGAAATAAAGTTATGCCGGCTCTGGTACATATTCAACCGGTCGTGACTGATTTTCGGACCGGAAAAATGGTTAAGCAATCGGTGGTTGGATCAGGGGTGATATTTCATCCTGATGGATATGTTGTCACCAATTATCATGTGGCCGGCAAGGCCGAGCGAATAGTATGTACTCTTGGTGATAAGGAACAGGTCAAGGCCGAGCTGGTGGGTGGTGATCCATCGACCGATCTGGCAATTATAAAATTGGATTTATCTGAATATGACGGGAAATTAAATATAGCCGAATTTGGTGATTCCGATACGGTTCAGGTGGGTCAGTATGTTATGGCAATGGGATCGCCATTGGCGCTATCGCGTTCGGTTTCATGCGGTGTTATTTCCACCACCGACCGTTATTTCCCCGGCGAAACAAGACTACCATCGGGCGAGAGGACAGGAAAATATAACAATTGGATACAGACCGACGCGGCTATTAATCCCGGAAATTCTGGTGGCCCATTGGTCGATCTTGGCGGGAAAGTGATTGGGATAAATTCGCGGGCGTCGGTTTTTGCTAATAATATCGGGTTTGCTATCCCGGTTAATATTGTCAAGGAAGTTGTTGGTCAGATCCTTGACAATGGTAAGGTCCTTCGTAGTTGGATAGGAGTGCGGTGTCAGGCGCTTCAAGATCTGGAAGGATGGTTTGGAACAACACGTAATGAGGGGGTGCTGGTGGCATCAATTGATACTCGTTCGCCTGCGGAAGAAGCCGGGCTTGAAGCGGGTGATATCATTCTTGAATTAAATGGCAATCCGGTTTCGGCTCGTTTTGAAGAGCAACTACCTGATTTTTATAAGGAAATTGCTGATTTTCCAATCGGATCTGAAATCAAAATGATGGTGCAGCGGGGAGAAAACAGCATTTCATTAAATGTATTAACGCATGAGCTTGGTGAGATAATGGGCGAAGATCTTGAGTGCAAAGAGTGGGGGTTCACCGTTAAGGCAATAACCAAGCAGATGGCTGTTGAGAATCAACTTGATGATACTCTTGGCGTATATGTGGCCGGAGTTAAAAGAGTTGGATCCGGGGCGGATGGGAATTTGATTCGTGGAGATATTATCAAGGAGATCAACGAAATAGATATAGATAATTTCCAGGTATTTTATAATATGTTTATTGAATTGACTGATGCAAAAACCGATCGGATTCTTCTGACTGTTGAATCATCGGGTAATACAAGATATATTTTGCTTAAAGTAGATCATGATGAAACATCGCAGAATGAGGTGAATTAATGATTAAATATAAAAAACTGCTGATTCTAAGTTTATTGATGATTATCCCATGCAGCTCGATCTTGGCCTATGATTTTGATTATAAGGCGATCTCAAAAGATGCCTCAGAATATTTGGTGATAATTGATATTGAGGTGGAAGTCTCATTTGGAACACAATCAACTGATATGAAAAATCGCACGCTGGGAACAATTGTATCATCGGAAGGTCTGATTATTTTTGATGGCAATCCAATAAATGCCGACGATCCATTTTCGGTTATGTCGGGAATGGAAGTGAATATTGAACCGCAAAAAATTGAAATCACTTTGATGGATGAAAGAGTTTATCAGGCGGAGTTTATTGGAATTGATCAATTTACCAAACTTGGGTTTTGTAAAATTATTTCAGGAGAGAAAGAAACATTTAAGTATTTAAAATTAAAGAAAAGAAATGATTTTAAAATCGGGGAGATGCTGACAGTTTATATGTTGCTTCCCAATTATGTGACACCATCATTGGCAGTTGATGTTGGGATGGTTTCGGCCTTGGTCGAGGAGCCGGAAGAGTTTGTATTGACGGTTGGGTTTAATGAGTTGGAAGCGGCCTCGGTTATATTTGATAACTCCGGAGACGCGGTTGGGATTCTGACGAGGTTAACTAATCAGGGTCAATCTGAGTTTGGTTCATCTTCTGGCGGATTTACCAGCATTGAAGATTTTATGCCCTTACTTGGTATTGGCGATTTGGACAAAATCATGAAGCTATTCAAGAACCCACCCAAAAAGGGGGAAGCCACTCGCGGTTGGCTGGGAATACATCTTCAGGCGTTAACTACTGATATTGCCGAATTCTGGAAGCTGAATATTGCAGGCGGTATAATTGTCAATGAAGTTGTTGAAAGCTCTCCGGCTGATAAGGCCGGATTGGAAACCGGCGATATTATTGTGAAGCTTAATGGTCATCCGATTGAGGTTGACAGTGAGGAGACCCTGCCAATTTTTCGACGTAAAATATTAGAATTTGCGGCCGAAACCGAAGTTAGTTTTGAAATATTTCGAAGGCAGAATGGTGCTGTCGATACTCTTAATATTACGGCTACTTTGACCAGAGCGCCTTTGAGTCCGAGTGAGGCCTCTGATTTTGAGGATAATAATTTTGAGATAAAAATTCGTAATATGGTTTTTGCCGATTATTCTTTCTACAATCTCGATCAAGAGAAATTTAAGGGTGTGGTCGTTAAGGAAATTGAGAACGGGGGATGGGCATCTGTTGGGGGGCTACATCCCGGCGATATTATTCAATCAATAGATGGTAACAAGGTAACCAATATTGAGGAAACCCAGAAGCTGTTATCTGATATTGTAGAGACAAAACCGGAAGAAGTAATTTTCTTTATCTGGCGCAATAACAAAACGCTTTTTGTAAATATTAAGACCGATTGGTAAAATATTTTTGTCAACCGTTATTTAAAATGATAAATAAAAAAACCGCCGGAAAACTCCGGTGGTTTTTTTTAAAAGAGTAATAATCTTTATTCCATTTCTTTCAATGGAATATCAAAAAATAATTAGCGTGCCTCGGCAGGGGTTATCTGAAGCATGATGCCAATGCGTTTGCAATTGCTTCCAACTGTTAATAATCGTCCAGAGAGAATTATTGGCAGTTTCAGTAAAGAATTATTTGTTGCTATATTCCCCAAAATCGTCTGTCTGTCCACAGTCTCTGTTTCCGTTGTCTTTTTCTTGCCTTTGGAGTGCCCATTGGAATTATAAAAATGCTTGATGTCAAAATTTCTGAGGAGCTTGGAGATTTGCTCGATGCCTAATGGCTGTTTTTTTACATCATGTACGTTTAGAATAATATCCTGTTCGTTGAGAAACTTCTCAACACTTTTGCAGTCAATATCATCAGGATTTGAATATAGTGTTACTCTTTTTTTCATTACTCCCCCAATATTTCAGATACAATGAGCATTTTATTTACTCTCCAGATTTGTTATGGGTTAAAAAATAAATAATCCGGCGATGCTCAAGTTGTCAATCAATGAAGTCAGACATGCAAAATAATCAATCAATCAGAGCTGTGGGGCTGAATACTCTAAATTGAAGCGGCATTACACCGCCGGATTTTATCTTTGAACCCAATTTCAATAAATCGAATGTATAATACCTTCGACCTATCATTATCGTTATCGGAAAAGAAACGTTTTTTTAGAGAATCGTCAATAGGAGTATATTGCGTATGTGACTACGTATATTTACATGTGGGAGCGAAGAAATGTTGCTAGGCTGATGTTTTTATTTGTTATCTCCAGTTTTTTTCTGATTTGCTCACGATGTTTGAAAACTGTTGGGATAGAGATATTTAATTTTGTCGAGATCTCTTTTGATGAAAGCCCCTTTTTTATCAGGTCAGATATTTCTGATTCTCTTGTAGTTAGTGAACTGTAATTGAATTTGAAACTATCCTGATCCTGTGCGAGGATTGCTTTTAAAGAAATTTCCAGTGTTTCAATATCTTTTGAATATGAGTTGCCCAGCTTGTTTTTTAGCTTTTTAACCAAGGGTATTATGGCTTTAGTCATTTCATTTCGGATTTTAAATAAAGAATCACGACGGCTTTCCTCAATATGACTAAGTACTTGTTTTAATGTCACATTTTTTTCATGAAGGTCATCATGTTTGATTATAAGTTCTTCAGATGTTTTTCTTAATTCTTCTTTACTCGTTTTTAATTTGGTTATATCATTAGAAATAACCAAGACACCATATATGTTTCCGTCGGCATCTCTTGCCGGCTGGAGGTTGGTGGTGAACCATCGAGTGATTGTTGGCATTTTTATATAATCTTCTACTTCAAAACCTTCTCCGGTATCAATAATTATTTTATTTCTTTTGGCTATTTCATCAGCAAATTGCGGTAATATCTCATAAATTGATTTTCCAATTAAATCCTCTGGTTTTTTTCCAAAATTTTCGGCTGAAGTATTATTGATCAAAAGTACCCGGTTATTAAGATCGAAAAGAACAATCGGGTTACCTGCTCCATTAATTAATTGTCGATATCGTGTTTCGCTTTCCCTGAGAGCGTTCTCAGTTTGTTTTTGGAGAGTGATGTCACGTATTGACCCAATCATACCCAATGGATTTCCAGAATCATCGCGAAGCAGTGAATTGTTCATGAAAGTCGGAAAAACCGATCCATCCCGATGTTTATGCCATATCTCGCCAGCAAACTCCCCGGTTTCTTTTATGGTTTTATTCGCTTTGTGGACAGATTTTAATTGATCCGAGTTATGAAAGATGGTCAGTTTTTTTCCAATAAGTTCTTTAGGTGTATATCCATGCATCTTTGCAAATGCTTGATTTATAAATTGAATAGTACCTTTTAAATCGACCATCGCGATCCCCTCGGTACTCTGCATGATCAATGAAGATAAAAGTCTTAGTTGTTCCTCTGATATTTGATTCTTTCCTTTATTTGATGAAAATAAAGATGATGATTTTGAGGAACCGTATTTGGATTTTGTTTTTTTTACCCTTTTTTCTTTTTTATGTTTTGAGGGCGTTTCAGATTTTTGAGCTTTGCTGGTTGTTGTTTTATTTTTTGATTCTTTTGCCGGCATACTCTATACTTGCTCCTGGTACCAAACTGTTTTATCAGCGGAATAATATATCTTATACAATATTTGATTCATTTGGATCAATTACTCATGTAGTCTAAGATACTGTCGAAGACAGCTTTTTCCTCGGATGAATTATGAGGTAAATAACTTTCCCCAATGACATTCAGAAGTTCAACATATGATTTGAAGAAACCATATTTATTTTCTATAAGACCTATTTCATTTTTGGAATGATTGTTTTCTAATTGTAAAAGTGTATTATATGATATCTGTTTAAATCCATACTTATCTGATTGGGCCTTGAGATTTGTCAAAGATAGATTTTTCAATTCATAATAAATCGGGAGAGTCTGGATGTAGGTATAGAAATCATCGACTTTAGAGACAATTTCTCCCATTAGTTCCAATCGCCGGGAATCTTTTCTGAATAATAATTCATCGATTTTGGATTGAATGATCCGATTGGTTTTACCTCTTGTCCCGCCCAGATATAGTGGGAAATTAATCAGTCCGCCAAAATACCAATAATCTTTGCGGTCATTTATTCCCGGATCAAATTCAGTTCCATATGAATATCCGGCATGCAGGCTGATTTCGGGGTATAGTTTTCCTTTGTTTTGAGCCAATAAGTCGCGATAGAGACCAATCGAATATTCATCTGATTTAAGAGACCTGGAATTGTTTATGCCATATTCAATAAAAAACTGTTCTAATTGATTTTGTGTTTTGGCATCGTTGGAAAAAACCTCAAATCCACGCATCAGTCGGACCATGGAGCTGTTATCGAAACCTGATCTATCCAGAATAAATTTGTTATCGGACGGTCGGTTCCAAAGGCTGTTTAAGATGACTCTTGAAATGTATAACTCATGTTTGGCGTCGATCAATTCAAGTTGAGCTCTTATCAATCGTTGTTTTATAAGCAATGAATAATCAATTTCGGTAAAGCCTAAGAGATATTCTATCTGGGCCATTTCATGAAATTTTCTGAGACGATTAACAATATCATTTAATACCGAAGTTTTGTCCTCATTCTCAATTATTGCAAGAAAGGTAATTGCGACT
>JAAERC010000439.1 GCA_024230695.1 Candidatus Zixiibacteriota bacterium | reverse complement strand
CTGTTAACATCTGCCGATTCAAGAGGGTCAGGAGCTGGACCGCTTTTATATTTATAATTTATAAGAAATACTATATCGAGAATATTAATATCCGGAGTTCCGTCAACATCGCCGCAATCCCATTCGCAGATATCGCCGATACTGTTTTCGTTTTCATCAGTTTGCTCAGGATTATGGATATCGGGACAGTTGTCACAAATACCACCAAATCCATCTTCGTCAATATCTGCCTGGTCGGGATTAAAAAGTTCCTCACAATTGTCAAATTCATTTAAAACTCCATCAGAGTCAACATCCTGACTATTGATCCAGGCAATTGCCGCTTCCACAACATCGTCTCTACCCGCGGCGACTCCATCACGGGTTAACCAGACATCTTCATAATCAATCCAGGGAAATTCAGCTCCACCCGGAAATGTGGCTCTCATCAGATGAACACCGGGATTACTTGCTAGATATGAAACCGTATTTCCAATCATTTGAAACCAGTCATCAGCAAGAACTGGAAAATCCATTCCTCCAAACGCTCCGGTAGTGGGCCGGCCGAATACTTTGGCATGAGGATGACGAGACAAAACCATTGGATAGAAATCGCCTCCGCTCAAGGCCCCGGGGCCAGTTAAAATTGCAATTGATCTATCCCAACTACGGGAATCGCTTAGCCCATTTATATGAAAGAAAAATTCATAGTAAGGGAATCGACAAAAAGTGAGCGGCCCGCCGCACCGATTATCAACCTCCAAAAAATGATCCTGATTATCAAAAATTCTATTAATTACTTTTTGGAAAGAGATATTGTCGGTTCCAAAGTTTATCCGAAAATCCATGATGACACCGCTTACGTTGTAATAGTCCTGAAGACTATCTAAAGCAGTAAGCCAATAATCGATAATATAAGCTGAATCTTCATTCGGAGACCACTCTAAACTATATATATATCCAATGTTTGTATTTTCAATAATTCCCCAGCTGGTAACTTCCCCCTGATAAACATCCGGCATAGGCACTCCAGCGATGGGCATCTGTTCTGTCGCCCAACAAGGCGGAACATCACCTTCCATTAGGGTAGTAGGTAAATGTAATGTATCTCCAGTATCGTATTTGACGACATCAATTGTATCAAACAAATGCCAATTAAGGCCAGCAACGGCATGCCACCTATGCGAGTGTGCTTCGGGGCTACCTCCGAACCACCCGCCGGTCAATGGCAGTTCAGCATCTAATAAATCTTTATATAGTTGATTCCAGGGTACTCCATGATAGCCAAGAACAAGATCGCCGAGTTCTAAATCAAGAGGATGATTTGGCCCGACTTTGTAAACCAACAAGCTACTGTCGGGTAGAGGTGTCAGACCTGCTCCAAAATGATCATTATTTCCTGATGCATTATCTACCATCAAAGGTAAACCTGGCTGCAATGCAGTCCATGTAACACCAAAATCAATTGCTCGTGTATGTCCATCGCGTAATCTTCTACAAGAATGATTTATTATGGCGGACAATCTTCCACGACTCACCGTGTCCTGTATTTCCGGATAATATAGGTTTCGTATACTCGTCCATATATTGGTTTCGAGCCCCTCAAATCCCGTAAAATCATTATTAACATTATTCCAGAATGTATTCCAGATTGATAAATGCTCTCCATACGATTCACCCGGTCCCCAAGTTGCGTCTATTAAATCGGCCCATTCCTCAGAAGTTAACAAACCTCTTGTTTTTCCTCTAAATGAGGGCAAAACATGTCTTGGCACAAATTGCTCGGAAAACGATTTTGGAGAACTATCCAATAATCGTTGAGGTGGTTTATCATTGGCGGATAAAAATCCACTTGATAGAATAACTAATATTAATGTAAGCATTAAACCTGTAACAAAAGATGTTTTCATTTTTTTTCCTATTTTATTTGACTTAGATACCATAAATTTCCATCCCATTATCTTTTCAGTTCCAATGAATTCCTAAAAATTACAATTAATTATAAAATCAATTTATTTACATCCTTTGATATTTATTTTGAAAAATAGAT
>JAAERC010000438.1 GCA_024230695.1 Candidatus Zixiibacteriota bacterium | reverse complement strand
TTTCGGCTTCAAATGTGCAGGCATCCCCAATATCATTTCCATCACTATCAATCTGCCCCGGATTATAATGATATCGGCAATTATCACATTCATTACCTACACCATCTTCATCACCATCCAATTGATAATAATTAGAAATTGTAATACAATTATCACAGATATCACCTCGGTTATCACCATCAATATCAGCCTGATCTTCATTATAAATACTGATACAATTGTCACAGACATCTCCAGCATCGTCTCCATCAGAATCGGCCTGGTCTTCGTTGGCAATAAATGAACAGTTGTCATCTGGACAGTTACTTACAGTACTATTCGGATATCCATAACCATCTTCGTCCGAATCCACGCAGTAATCAATTGTTGGCAAGTATGGATTATTAATGCTTGGGACGATTTGCTCTGAGAAAATGAGAATATTGCTCGGTGCAAAAGTGGTAGTATCAATTGTAATATATTGAACTTCATCCGATGGCGTGACTGTGAACCACAAAGAGGCAATCAACCCTTCCTCACCAAGAGCAATTAATGGTTCATCACCACCAAAGAGGAATCCCATCAGGATTTTATTACTAATTAGATCAATATTGCTCCAATAGTTAACGGGATTTATTAATGAATTACTAAAACTTATGGAATCACAGATAATATCTGATGTTTCACAATTGTATGACAACGGAATCGATACAGCCGTAAGATATTTCGTGTTTTTAATTAACAAATCGACTTTCGCAATATCATTCTCTGGCAAAACTTCTGAGCCTTGAATAAAAAGAGTGTCGGTATCATAAACTTGAAGTATTGAATCAGGGAAGGGAGGGCAGAATGGCTCAGGCCCTTGCAATAATCTATAATTATAAATATGAGCTAAATCGTTCATCGTAATGCCATTGAGTGAATCAACATCTCCGCTTTCCAGAAACATTGGTTCTGGACCGTCTAAAAATAAATAATCTCTCAGAAACCCTATATCTCCAATATGTACATTGAAGCTCAAATCGGCGTCTCCGCACATCCAATCACAAGCATCACCTTCGCCATTGGCATCAGAATCCTCCTGACCAGCGTTGGCTATAGTTTGACAATTATCATCACAGTTTGTTGTCACTCCATCGGGGCAAAAATAATCACCGATTGTACCGCTCAAATCACCATCATCAAGAATACCATCATTATCATCATCGTCGTCGCAAACATCCCCCAAACCATCTTCATCATTGTCTTTCTGATTGGGATTATAATCACTTATACAATTGTCGCATAAATCTCCAATACTGTCACCATCTGAATCTTCCTGAGCGGGATTATATATTGTTAGACAGTTATCATCGCAATTAGTTGTCACACCATCTGGGCATGGATAATCACCAATAAATCCACTCAAATCACCATCATCTATAACTCCGTCATCGTCGTCATCATCATCACAAACATCCCCCAAACCATCCCCCTCAAAATCAGCTTGGTCTTCATTCGTCATATTCGGACAGTTATCACATAGATTCCCAAAACTGTCTCCGTCGGAATTCATTTGATTTTCATTGACGATCTCCGGACAGTTATCACAGCCATCAGGGTCCCCATCTAAATCTGTATCGATATCATCATCATAACCAAGACAAATGTCACATATATCTCCGTATCCGTCGTCATCAGAATCTTCCTGCCCGGGATTACTAAATTTCGGGCAATTGTCAACACAATCACCAATTCCATCCCAGTCCTTATCATCCGACATTCTATTAAAAAGAATTGATATACTTAAATCTGGATATCCTATTGCAATGTCATTGTTACTATCTCCATCAAGATCAATTGAGAAAATTGAAAACGGGTAACTTCTAACGGTATAATTAACAGCATCTTGAAAGGTTCCATTACCATTGTTTAGTAAAACCGAAATATTGCTGCTACCTTCATTCGAGGTCGCAATGTCATTATTGCCATCTCCATCAAGATCAATTGCATAAATAGATCTTGGATGGTTCCCAACATTATAATGAACCGCAGGTTGAAATGTCCCATCACCAATATTTATCAAAACCGAAACATTGTTACCTTCATCATTTGCAATAGCCAAATCATGCCCATTAACACCATCAAGATCAATCGAGAAAACCGAAATTGGTCCAACTCCAGCCGCATATTGAATTTCTGGCTGGAAAGTCCCATCACCATTATTTAGTAAAACCGAAACAGTATTACTTCCATAATTCGAAGTTGCCAGGTCATTACCATTAATCCCGTCAAGATCAATAGAGAATACTGAGGTTGTATTGCTTCCAACATCATATTGAATTGCTGCCTGGAATGTTCCATCCCCATTATTTAACATAACCGAAACAGAGCCACCATTAGCCGTTACCACATCATTCCCATTAGCTCCATCAAGATCAATTGAATAAACTGAAAATGGTCTGGCTCCAATGCCATATGGAATTGCATCCTGAAAAGTCCCATCACCATTATTGAGCAAAACCAAAACCCTATATCCTATAGGATCCGCCACGACTATATCATTACCATTAATTCCATCAATATCATTACAGAAAACAGAAAGTGGCTCACCACCAACAAAATATTGAACTATAGGCTGGAAAGTCCCATCACCATTATTCATAAGAATCGATATTGAGTCAATAGCAATACTACCTATCACCAGATCATTGTCCCCATCCACATCAAGATCCATGGAGAAAACCGCACTTGGCGCTGAACCTGCATCATAATCTACAGCAGGGCAAAACAGCAGATCATCACCAAAAACATTACTGACAAATAAAGTAATAGAGAGAATTAGTACTAACAATATTATTGATTTTTTCATAGTCTCCTCCGAGTAGACTTAAAAGACAAATATTATATCTATATGCTCGAATAATCTCCCTTAGGGTTATTACTTAGATGAATATACTCCAAAAAACCTTATAAAACAAGGGCTTTCCCGGACTTGTATTTTATGGGTGACCTTCATTTATGGTGGGTATCAAATACAATTTAAATATCACGTTACTGTTAATTTGTATCATACACCTTTGTTATGATGTTAATAATACTATTACCATAAATTACAATTTTACTACACATTTATCGGCCAAAAAGGCCGTTTTGGCAAAACGAACCCATTTGGCTATAATTAAATGGGGGTGATTAGCTTACAGGGAATTATTAGAATTACCAGCTTAATGAACACGACATTCTGAACATATCCGTCAAACCAAAAATATTTCGGTTGCCGAAGCTTCAAAATATTCTATATTGAAGTTAGACAATTAATTGTCCGGGATATTAATGGCGGATATGATTACAGAAAAAGATATAAAAAGAGTTGATAAAATCGAGCTGGCTAATCGGCGAGTACTAAAGCTAAACCGGCCGCTTGTTATGGGTATTCTCAATGTCACACCTGACTCATTCTCCGATGGCGGCAAGCATGCAAGTCCAAAAGAGGCTTTATCTTTTGCTCATAAGATGGTCAAAGATGGTGTTGACATAATCGATATTGGCGGGGAATCATCACGTCCCGGTTCAGATCCGGTAACTGTCGATGAAGAACTAAAAAGAGTTATCCCGATAATAAAAAAAATCCGGGAGCATTCCAATATCCCGATATCGATAGACACAACAAAATCAGAAGTCGCAAGTCAGACAATCTCAGCCGGCGCTGATATAATCAACGATATCTCTGCTCTGCGCTTCGACAGTAAAATGGCCGAAGTCATCGCCGAAAACAAAACACCAGTGGTACTGATGCATATGCTCGGCATACCAAAAACGATGCAGGTCGAACCGACTTACACTGATTGCGTCAATGAAATAATGCAGTTTTTCTCTGAACGGATTCATTTTTGTCTCAACAATGGTATCCCGCGCGAAAAAATAATCCTCGATCCCGGAATCGGTTTTGGTAAACGCCTCAATGATAATCTGACCATAATAAACAAAATCGGTCAGTTCAAAACATTCGGTTGCCCGGTTCTATTAGGCGCCTCACGAAAATCATTTATCGGGTTGGTAACCGGTGAAAAAAATCATCCGGATAAAAGAATCGGCGGATCGCTCGCCTCGGCGATTACAGGCATTCAAAATGGTGTCGATATAATAAGAGTACATGATATTTCAGAAACGGTTGAAGCGATGAAACTAATTATGGCCTTAAAGGAGACAGTGTAAATGGAGCTGTTCCAAATCGGATTCTTATCGTTCCGTTTGATTGATATGCTCGATATTGCAATCGTATCGTTTATCATTTATCAACTGCTGGCTCTGATGAAAGGAACCCGCGCGGCACAGATGGTAACCGGACTGGTCCTTATCTTTCTGGTCGCCTTTATAGCTTTCTGGTTTCAACTCGAAGGATTATCATGGCTGTTCACCAATCTGGCCACAATCGGTTTTATAGTGTTGGTAATTGTATTCCAGCCGGAACTTCGTTCGATGCTGGCTCAGATGGGACACTCTCGTATTTTTCAAACTCTCACCAAGGTCGAAGAATGGAAATCATTGGGTGAAATATCTCAAGCGGTAAACAGATTATCAGAACTTCGTTATGGCGGCTTGATCGTTATCGAAAAAACAACCGGTTTAAAAAATTATATTGAAACCGGAAAAGGAATTAATTCAAATCTCTCAACCGAAATATTAACTACTCTCTTCACTCCCTATACCCCGCTTCATGATGGTGCCGCAATAATCCAAGGCGAAAAAATCGCCGCCGCCGCCTGTACTCTTCCATTGACCCAGATCCCCCGCTATCGACGGTTATTTGGAATGCGTCATAAAGCGGCAATTGGCATCTCTGAGGTGTCCGATGCGGTCACAGTGGTAGTATCAGAAGAAACAGGCCAGATATCTATTGCTTTTAATGGAATGCTCGAAAAGGATATTGACCGTAACGATTTCAAACAACGACTCGCCGATTATATCAAAAAGTGATTGACCCAATCTTTAATTGATACTTTATTATTGAAACAATTGTTTTCTTAATGAATATTATTATTCGGATATAAATATGTTTATAGATTACACAGAGATAGAAGTTGTTGCCGGAAACGGCGGCCCCGGTTGCATATCATTTCGCCGTGAAAAATTTATCAGCAAAGGTGGTCCCGATGGCGGCGATGGCGGTCGGGGCGGAAACGTAATCTTCAAAGCCAACAGCAACCTGTCAAGTCTGCTTGATTTTCGATACAAAAGAAAAGTAAAAGCGGAAAGCGGCAGACCCGGTGGAGGAGCATTAAAAACCGGTCGCTCTGGCAAACATGTGATAGTCCAGGTACCTCAGGGAACGATCTTCAAAAATCTCGAAGATGGAAAAATAATTGCCGATCTTGATGAGGAAAACAAAGAAGTAGTGATCGCCAAAGGCGGTCGCGGGGGACATGGCAATGACCATTATAAATCACCGACTAACCAGGCTCCCCGCCAAGCCGAAGATGGCCGCAAGGGTCAGTCTTTTAAGCTATCCCTCGAATTAAAACTACTTGCCGATGTTGGTCTGGTTGGATTACCAAACGCCGGAAAATCGACGATGCTTTCAGTCCTTTCCGATGCTCGTCCAAAAGTAGCCGATTACCCTTTTACAACATTAATACCAAATTTAGGGATTGTCGGACTGAGAGATTTTAAATCTTTTGTGATGGCCGATATTCCGGGTATAATTGAAGGTGCTTCGCATGGTAAAGGACTTGGCATCCAGTTTCTAAAACATATCCAGCGGACACGGTTAATAATTTATTTGATTGATATCTTTGATGGAAAAATACAAGAGACTTTTGAGTTATTAAAATCCGAACTGGCAAATTTTGATGAACATCTGGCGAAACGTCCGTATATATTAGTATTAAATAAGATCGATCTGATTGATGAAAATGAGCTAAAAAAGATACTAAAAGCTCAAAAAGATGATTATATTACTTTCTCAGGTGTTACAAGGGCGGGGAAAGACAAACTATTGAAGCAAATCGAATATGAGCTTGACAGACAAAAATAGAAAAGAACTGCTAATTGATTTAATTGTTCTTGGTCAAATTGATGGAGTCGGTATAAAACGTCTTCATCAGTTAATAGCAACAATTGGTTCGGCTGAAAAAGTTTTAAATAGCCCGGTTGGCCTCTTGGCAGATATACGGGGCATCAGTCGCAAAGTTGCCTCTCAAGTAAAGGACAATCAGAATCGTAAAAAGGCCGAGGAAATAGCCGATCGGATTGAAAAATTAGATTGGAACTACTTCCTATATTCAGATCCCAATTATCCTGAAGCATTAAAACATATTCCTGACCCGCCAGTACACCTTTTTTATAAAGGGATATACACCGAAGCGGATCACAACGCAATTGCAATTGTTGGTTCAAGATCAGCATCTGAAAATGGTCGTATTTTTGCGGAAAACACGGCGGTTGCTTTGGCCGAAAATGGAATAACGGTTGTCTCCGGAATGGCCAGGGGAATTGACACCTGCGCTCATAGAGGATGTATTAAAGCCGGTGGTAGAACGCTTGCGGTTTTTGGCTCATCACTTGATATAATCTATCCCCCCGAGGGCAGAAAAATTGCGGGTGAAATAATTGGTTCCGGTGCTATTTTTTCAGAATTCTTACCCGGTACAATCCCGAATGGCCCCAATTTCCCAAGACGAAATAGAATTATATCGGGATTATCTCAGGGTATTGTTGTTATCGAGGCGGCCGAAAAATCTGGAGCCCTTTCAACAGCAAATCATGCCCTGGCGCAAAATCGTGAGATTTTTGCTGTTCCCGGCTCTCCCCGCTCGGCAACCTGTAAAGGGACAAATAAACTTCTAAAAGAAGGCGCTGCGCTTTTGACCTCAGTTGAGGATATATTTGAACAATTGCCCCGCCTCAAAGGAAATTTAAAGATCAACAAAATACAGAGCGAGTTAGAATTAACAAAATCTGAAAAAATGATTGTTGATTTATTTGATGAAAACCCCATACATATAGATATTCTGTCTCGAGAGATAAACAGAACGGTGCCGGATTTAATGCCGATTCTTCTGGCACTGGAATTAAAAGGGATTGTAAAAGAATTGGCGGGAAAAAGATATATTTTAGACTTATCATAATATGACACAAGAAACGACTGCAATAACAAACAGACTTGGCATGCATGCTCGCCCGGCGGCCATGTTTGTTAGCCATGCCTCAAAATTTGTATCTGAGATATTCGTCGAAAAAGATGGATTAAAAGTTAATGGCAAATCAATAATGGGTGTGATGATGCTGGCCGCGGAGATGGGCGCGCAACTGACTATCTTCGCAGATGGTGAAGACGAAAAAGAAGCTGTAACAGATTTAGTAAAGTTGGTAGGTTCGGGGTTCGGCGATTTAAAATATTTATAAAAGTAATTTTTTATTTTCGGATCATTTGGACTCTTACTGTTTATAATAAAAGAATATGATAAAAGATAAAAAAACAGTTGTTATAAAAGGCATCTCCGCCTCGCCCGG
>JAAERC010000437.1 GCA_024230695.1 Candidatus Zixiibacteriota bacterium | reverse complement strand
CCCAATTGGAACGGGAGATAATTAGGCAGATGAGCCGTTACAATAGCTCAATTTCGCAGACTGTTGTTAGGGTTTTGGAATATAATAATCAGAAAGTTTTTGTTTCGGGACAGGTCCTTGTTCCAGGTAAATATACTTTTGAGGTTATTCCTGATTTATGGACAATTATAAATGAAGCCGGTGGAGCAACGGAATTAGGAGATCTGACCAGAGTTTTGATTATCAGAGGTGGTGATAACGCCGGTGAAGTTGAGATGGTTAATGTAAGTGCATTAGTAACATCTGGAAAACTTAGTGAATTACCAAAAATTCGTTCGGGCGATACAATTGAGATGTCACGAGCTCCAGCGGGGTTGCCAGCGGGAACAATGAGTCAGTCTCAAAATTTGAGAAATCTCTTTTATGTTATTGGTGAAGTGAACATCCCCGGTGCAATTAATCTTGAAAAAAATATTGATATTTTGGATGCTATCGCATTGGCCGGTGGACCAACTTCAGAAGCCAATTTGAAAAAAGCAAGAATTATAACCAAGGCTGGAATTGGCACTCAAATAAAAATGGTAAATCTGAAAAACTATACTAATGAAGCAATTGCTGGGCGCGTTTTTATTAGACCTGAGGATGTGATTCTATTACCAAGAAGAAGCGGAGGTTTCTTGGGTCTTAGAGTCACCGAATGGGTCGCGGTAGTTGGAGGAATCAGTACTTTTCTTTTATTGGCTGATAACCTAGGACTAATAGGATTTGGAGATTAATAGCTTTATTGTATAAAATTTATTATACATTTTAATGATAGTTTGTTTTGACTGGGGAAAATAAATAAGGCGAGCTTAAGGTATCGAATAAACTGGAGATATTTATGGAATCATATCGATTAAATAGTCGAATTGTTGAGGGCGAAAAGGAATTTATGATACAAACCCTCAATGATGCTGAGAAAGGTATCGTGAAAACTTCTATTTTTATCGACGGCGAATTTCTTGACGCCGATATCCTTCCTCATTCTGAAGAAATAACAGAAGATCAAATATTGAATATAGTTAAGTCGGCGCATGGCGAAAAGAAATCAGAACTCGAACACCTGCTGAAGTGTTTTAATGATGTTATTGAAAAGGGCTCACCTGATGCGATGCACCAGCTTGGGATTGCTATGTATTATAAAAAGTTGTATTGGGAAGCTGAACAGCTTTTTCGTTCCGTAGTTAAGATGAAATTGGATTATGATGAAGCCTGGTTTTACCTTTGTCGAACAGAATTGGCTCTGCAAAATTATAATGATGCGGTCGAGGCGGGGAATAAGATGATCGAATTGAAACCATCTTATGCCGATTATCGCAATTGTCTTGGTGAAGCATTTCAAGGAACCGGTTCTTGTCGCAGAGCCATTATGGAGTTTGAAGAATCAATCAGACTAAATGTCTATTATTCTGACGCATATTTTAATTTGGCCATCAGCTATATTTTAAATGAGATCAACCGTGAAGATTATAAATTATCCGGCGATTTCGTTACGCAGACAATTGATATGCTGAATAAGGCAGCATTGATTTATCCTTATTATAAAAATCAAGATTTTGATAATGCCATTGTATCAATAAAGGATGGCAATCCTAAAAAGGCTTATGCTTTATTGATGGGGATTCGCAGAGAAAAAGAGGAAAGACGGCGCCAGGAAAACTCCTCCTACTTTCAGCGCTTTCTGATGTCCACCGATTGGGTAGATAAAAATAATATAATAGATAGAATTGATTCTCTGAAACGGGAAATTGAAAAAAATCCGGGCTATGTTGATCTTTATCACCAACTCGCTGTATGTTATCTGCATCAATCAAAATTTGATTGGGAGCAGAGTATTGATTATTTTAAAAAGGCACTGGAAATAAATCCCAAATTGAAAAAATCACTCAGGGGTTGCGAACTTGCTGAAGATCAGTTCTTAAAATTATCTGATGCTGTTATTGATATTTCGGATAAAAATTCCTAAGCGAGGATAAAGTGACGGAAATTTCAAAAATTGCCAAAGAATCAAAAAAAGTAAAAAAATTGAAAAAAACAAAAAATATTAAAAAAAAGAAGACTATTTCCGTACAAGATATCTTTAATTCCGAATCTCCTGAATGCGCCGAATTTAGAAGAGTCCTGCATAATCTTGATAAATCGAAAAAAGGCGGCGATAAACAAGTAGTCCTGATAACGTCGGCAACCCTGTCAGAAGGGAAATCACTGACCTCATCATTTTTAGCAATGACATCTGCTTCATATAAAAACAATAAGACATTATTAATTGATTTCGATTTGAGAAGACCAACTATTCACAGGCTTTTTGGTGTTGAGCGCACTGGCGGAATTTCTGATATAATTCTTGATGGTCTGGCTCCCCAGAAAACTGTTAAGTCAACCAATATTGATAAGCTTGATTTGTTGACTGCGGGAAAATTTGTTGATACTACCTCTGAATTGATCAAGGGACCCAATGTTCACCGAATTATCGAAGAGATGAAATTTTATTATGATACTATTATTGTTGATTCGCCGCCATTGGTCCCGGTTATGGACACAGTAATATTTATAGAAGAATTTGATGCCATATTGCTGGTTGTTAAGGCTGGTGGCACAAAGAGAGAATTAGTAAGTCGCGCTCGCAATTTATTGGCAAATAATAGTGGAAAGTTGGTTGGTGTTATCATGAATAATATGAAAAATTCACTGCCGTACCACTATAATCATAATTACTATAGTCAAAATTATAAGTCTTCAGAGAAATAATATCTGGTGAGCCAGATATTTTATTTTAAAATATAATGTTTACAAATATCCTGACAGTCGATCTTGAAGATTGGTTTGTGGTTGAGAATTTAAAAGAAAATATAAGTTCCGACCAATGGGATGAATTCCCCTCAAGAATTGAAGAAACAACCCATTTGTTGCTTGAATTATTTGATAGATATAATGTCAGGTCAACATTTTTTGTGCTGGGCTGGATTGCGAATAAATTTCCTGAATTAATACATGAAATTTCAAGATGCGGACATGAGATCGCCTGCCATAGTTATAATCATACACGGGTTGATCAACTTGGTGAAAAGGAGTTCCGTGAAGATACCAAAAGAGCGATTGATATTATAGCCAAAGTTTCTGGAATTAGGCCAATAGGTTACCGTGCGCCAAGTTGGTCGATCAGTTCAAAGATCCCCTGGGCGTTTGAGGTATTGGCTGAATTAGAATTTAAATATGATTCCTCGATATTCCCTATAAAACATGACATATACGGTGAGTTATCGGCCCCGCGCAAAATATTTAAAAAGAAATTAAAAAGTGGACGAACCATATTTGAAATACCGGCTTCAACAATCAAGTTATTTGGCAAAAATATGCCAGTTTGCGGCGGCGGATATTTAAGACATTCCCCATATTGGTACACAGCCAAAATGGTAAGAAAACTGAACAATGAGAATCAACCGGCCGTAGTATATATACATCCCTGGGAGTTGGATGAGAAGCAACCGCGTATTGAGGGGTTGAGCATGTTTCAGAAATTCAGGCAGTATGGTTCAATATCGATTTTACGAAAAAAAATAGAAAAATTGCTTGCTGAATTTGATTTTATCCCGGCCACCGATTATGTTAATATAGTTGCAAGAAAAAAGATAGGATTTGAAAAATGACCGCAAATGGAAAAGTAGCCGTATTAAAAAGCGACTCTACCAATATTTTAGAAAATTATAGGAAGCTATTAGAAGTAATTGATTATAAATCAATTCTTGATTTTGACAAAGAGACCATAATCAAACTCAATTTGTCCTGGACAAAATATTTCCCGGCCTGTTCTTCACAACCCTGGCAGGTTGAAGGTGTTGTTAAAACATTTGTTGAAGATGGTTTTTCAACTGAAAAGCTTCTTCCGGTTGAAAATAAAACGGTTGTTACCAACCCGATTAAAGGTGCAAAGAATAATCTCTGGATGCCGGTATTGGAAAAATAT
>JAAERC010000436.1 GCA_024230695.1 Candidatus Zixiibacteriota bacterium | reverse complement strand
TTATAAACTTTGTCCAGCATTTCGATCATTATAGCCGGATGAACCGCTACGTCACGACCCTGTTTATCTGTATAAATATAAGTTCCTATAGGAGGGTGTGATAAAGTCTACAATGAAAATTGCTTTGCATTCCGATCAAAAAAAAGGTATTAAAATTTTAAAAATAAATGAACATTTTCCCATAAAAAGTGTACTTTTTTTACTACTAATATTCTTATAATTAATTACTATATAAAAGATTAAGAGATTTAAAATGTTTAAGACACGCGACAAAGACATTGATGCTGTCAGTTGGTATGCCTTTCAATTGAATCCATTGCCCAATTGGTTGGCAACCTTCAAAAAGCTCATCCTAAAGGGCATGATCATTGAAAAAGCGCGACCCCTATTACTCTGAAGGCATGGGTCGTGGCTCCGAGGACCCGGTATTGTTGACTAAAGTGATTTTCCTATCCTTTCTTTTTGATATCAAAGGTGATGATAATATCATCAATACACTGGCTCAACGATTGGACTGGCTTCAATTCTGCGATCTGTCCATTGGCGATCCGCTTTTTGATCGAACCACCCTTGTTAAATTTCGTCGGGCATTGGGGCCGATGCTTATCGCCACCCTTTTTGTCGATCTCCTTGAGCGCCTGCGTAACGTCAGTCTGGTCAAGGAGGAACACTGTTTTTTTGACGGTACTCCGGTCAAAGCCACCGCCCGAATCAACATGTATCGAGACGAGATTTATAAAGATCCGCTGGCTGTAATCAATCATAGACTTTGTCAGCTATCAACGCGGCAATTGAGCCTGAATTTCGACCAAAATCCCAGCCCGGTTCAATTAAAACAGGATTCTTACCCGGTTGATAACCAACTATTGGAAGCCCGTCGTAACCAGGAAATGAAACCTGTCGCCGAGCGCCGGTCAGCCGGTGATCCGGAGGCTCAGTTTCAACGAACCAAACACGGTAAAACCGGTGAATTGGGCTATGAAATTTTCTTCAGTTCCGACGCTCAGCAATTGTTTATTGTGGATGTGGATTTATCGGCTCAACCCTCTCAGGGACAGAGCATCTTCAAAAAAAAGTTAGAGCAGAGTCAACCCGGTCAAACCTGGAGCGTAGATGGTGAATTTACCACTGGCGAGTTGCTGAGCGTCGCCGAAGAAAAGCAGGTAACCCTTAACACCCCGCCGCGACCGCTGACCAACAAAGGCTTTTTCCCCAAAACCGAGTTCAGCTATGACGAGGCGGTCAACACATACACTTGCCCCGGTGATCAGATCCTGTCCCAAATCAGTCAAAATAAAAAAAGCGGCGACCGCATTTATCGCGCGGCGGCCGGCAAGTGTGACGGTTGCCCGCTCAAACCAAAGTGTACAGCTTCCAAAACAGGACGTTCAGTCAATCGTTCCAAATATGAAGAAGCGCTTAATCGAAATCGGAAGCGCGCCCAGAGTCAGGAGGCTGTTATGGGGCGTATTCTACGCGGAATTGTAGCCGAGGGCAAGTTCGCCGAAGCGGTTCGACATGGTATCAAAATTGTGCGCTATTTCGGGTTGGAAATGGCTAAAATGCAAGCCACATTAGTTGCCCTGATACTCAACATGAAGCGTTACCTTCGGATCATGGACGAACTTGAACCTTATCAGCGCTTAGTATAAAAATCAGCAATCCTGAATGAGATAGTAATAATTAATTTGTCAAAGAACATTAAATGTATTCAAAATTTCCTATTTATTAACCATAATTAGAAACAAATTACTATAAATGAACAATCAATCTAAATAATGGAGTTGTAAATGATAAAATATCTAATAATTTATATAAATCGGGCTAGATTCCACTTTAAATAAATAAAAAAATAAAGCTAAATGCACTGCTTGAACAGCAAACTTTTTCACAGGTTCCTATAGACAAATTTGTTAATTCACAAACCTCGATTCGCAATGAATTGATTTGAGTGTGTATGAAATGATAGGTTTTACAATTTTATATAAAACAACAACTTAAGTTTTCTTGCTATTTTATATTTATAAAGTATACTATAGTTTAGAGTGAAATTCATTGTTCTTTGATAATTTAAAGTGATTTCTTAGATT
>JAAERC010000435.1 GCA_024230695.1 Candidatus Zixiibacteriota bacterium | reverse complement strand
TTCATAATTATTTAGCTGCTTTTTGCGCCACCAGTATGGTGGCCGGGCTTGAAAGTGGAATAAAGGGAGATTTGTCATAATCTCCAAATTTATCAACTAATATCATGCCCGAGGCTTTGATATCAGACGCCATGTCAGCCAAATATTTGGGGTAGAGGGTATCGGACCAACAAGATTGAATTTCCCCCTCTTTTCTAAGTTCGGTATGGAATAAGACCGTTGAATTTTTTAAACGCTCATAACTTCGATGAAAAGTTCTACCGTCAGCCAGAGTTTTTATTGGAAAATCGGCCGCCTCTGTCAGTTGGAATTTATCCCAATTGACGACCTGAATTACAAAATAGCCAAAGTCGTTCAACAAACGGTAAACATCTTTAAGAAAGCGATCAGTTGAACTTGAGGGCAGGTAGGATAGGCTATTTCCAATGCAATAGACGCCCTCAAACGGGCCAGAGAGTTTGTCGATTTCAGTAAATGAAAAGTTGTAAAATGCGCCCTTATTCCGTGATTTTGCCAGGTTTATCAT
>JAAERC010000434.1 GCA_024230695.1 Candidatus Zixiibacteriota bacterium | reverse complement strand
TTTCGGTTGAAAAATGACACCATCCTTATTGATGTTCCTATTATTGAGAAAAGTGTTGTTGTTGGTCGGATGGGAATTGCTTCATCGAGTCAACAAATTGCCGAAGCCAGAAACAAATCTATTGTTACAGTAGCATCAATTACAATTTTGATGATTCTGATTGGTATTCCTTTATCAATGTTTTTGCTTCATCGAAAATTGAAACCGATCAGTCTGATTACCAATGGGTTAAAAGAAATAGATTTTGAAAATATTCAATTTGATATTCCTTTTTCCTCCCGGAATGAATTTGGTTACCTCTCCGAAACTCTTCGTGTGATGGGCTGCAAGCTCAATACCGCTCAAAAAGATATTGTCGAAAAGGAAAGAATTGCCAGAGAATTGGAAATCGCGCGTGAAATACAGGCCAAGATTCTCCCGCATGAATTTCCCAAAACGGCAACTCTGGAATTTTATGGGACTTATCAAAGTGCCAAAGAGGTCGGCGGGGACTATTACGACTTTATTGATTATGATAATGATTTTATGATGTTTTTGGTGGCTGATGTTTCGGGGAAATCGCTTCCAGGAATGTTGGTGATGTTAATTACCCGTGACATTATCAGACAGTTAACCAGAACCGTCAGACAACCGGATGAATTGCTTTGTGAGGTTAATAAGGAACTACATAAAAGTATTAAAAAGGGCATGTTTGTCACGATGTTTTTGGGATTAATAAACAAAAAGACGGGCGAATTTACATTTGCCTCAGCCGGTCACAATCCCCTTGTTATTCTAAATGCAATTTCAGGGAAATCAAAACTTATCAAAACAAATGGTTTCCCACTTGGGATGGTACCACCTGAACAATTTAATAAAAGAATCGAAAAGGGGCAGGTCAACCTGGTATCTGGCGAGTGGTTGGTGCAATATACCGACGGAATTAATGAAGCTCATAATTCTGAGAATGAAGAATTTGGAATGGATCGTTTTGTGGCAAATTTGGAATCAAATATTGCTGAAACTCCAAATTCACTTGTAGATAAATTTATTAGTAAACATCAGTCTTTTGTCGGAGAAACTGAACAGTTTGATGATATCACTCTTTTGGCTATGAAATGGTTTGGCGAAAATACCGATAATAACCCAATTAAAGAGGCAGAGGAATTAAATGCAACTCGCAGTTGACAAACAATATACAGTGACTGTTCCTGATGACCTTGTGAATGAAAATCTGGAACAGTTTTACGGAGATCTTAATTTGCTTTTGGACAAAAAGCCCAATGAGATATTTCTGGACTGTTCACAACTACAGCGCCCAACATCGACCCATATAAATATATTATGGGACGCGAGATATTCATGCCATGACGCAGGCATACAAATGCACCTATATGCAATTTCAGATGGTTTGATTCGTGTCCTCAAGGTCCTTGATTTATACGACTTAATGGTTATTCCAGAAAACAAGGAACTGGAGAACTCAGACCTTATAATTATTCCAAAAATTAATCCTGATAATAATATAATTTCCATAGAGGTTAAGGCTGACTCTGACGATATTAGAAAGGGCATTAATAAACTGAAAGATTTTCTAAGTGATTTAAAATTACAGGAAATCTCCATTCTTGAATTAGAAACAATACTTTATGAAGTAGCAACAAATATCAGTCAACACTCGCAAATAAAGAATACCGATTTAATACATCTGACCGCAACGTTATCCGATGATAAAATAGCCTTAAAGTTTGTTTATCCCGGAATACCATTTGACCCTACAGCGAGAGTTAAAGATTATGATCCCGGAGCAGTAATAAAACAAAGGCAGAAACGAGGATATGGCCTGATTATGATTAATAGGATGGCTGACAGTATATCTTACAATAGAAATGATAAAAATTTAAATGAATTGCATATTGAAAAATACTGGGGAGGACTCAATGACTGATACTGCCTTTGCCCAGAATAAATATAACGAAAACACCGTAATTATTGATGTCGGAAAACAATTGGACAATAATAATGCTCATGAAATGGTTGAAATAATCTCCAATGCACAATCTCAGGGACACAAATATATTGTTCTAGATATGCATCAACTGGAATTTATTTCCTCAGCTGGGGTCGGTTCGATTCTTGGGACAATTGAATCATCCCGCGAAATAGGCGGCGATATTATTTTAAGCAATGCTTCTGATGCAATAATGCAGGTTTTAGAAGTTCTCGATTTGGCCGAATATTTAACCATAAAATCGGATGATGCTGGTATTGTGGAATTATGTGGTACTAAAGGATAAGACACCTGTGAATTACAATTTTTTACAGAATCAAGCCAAATCTAATTCCGAAGTCAGCTCGATTTCAGAAAAACAATTGCTGGCACTTGACGCCATGTCCAAATTGGCCAGCCAGTTTTCAAATAAGCCTGATTTTGATAGACTCATATCAACTTTGTTGTTGACCTTATCAGGTCAATTTACTGTATCAGATTTGTTTACAATTCTTTATAAGCCAGGATTTAAAGGTGGACAATCAACGTATTTTGCTTCGGGAAAATTAAAGAATAATTCTTTATTAAAATCATTGAAATTATCTTCCGGTTTAAGGCGTTATTTTCTTCAAAATGATAATGGAAATATGACTTCCCAAATAAATACAAATGAATACGACTCGAAATTTAAATCTATCCTCAATGATGAGAATATTAAAATTATTTGTCCAATAATGCATGATGACAATTTAATCGGTCTTGTTGGAATGGGAAGAAGGATTACAAAAAAAGATTTTGATAATAGAGATGTCGAACTTTTTAGCACATTTATTCATGCTATTACTCCTCTTATTGCCGGATCCTATCATTTTTGGGAATTAACCCAGCTAAGTTCCTGGTATCATGACATACTCAACAATGTTAAGCAGGCCGTTTTTGTTTTTGATAATGAGTATCAGCTAAAAAAAGTTAACACAGCCGGACATGATATTCTAAAAAGATTTATACCACAATTGACTCATCCCTCATCCATACAGAAGGTGCAGTTGGGAGAATTATTTCCTGATGAAATATTTAAAGACTGGGCTGGGCAATTAACGACTTTAATATCTCAGGATGATGGTACTAATACAACTGAGTTGATTGCGCAGTCAGATGATGATAAACGAATTTATGATGCATTTATACGTAAAATAACCGGAGCCATCGAATTTGAGGAAGAGATTATCATTACTCTTGATGATATAACTGAAAGAAGGAATGCGGAATTTCAAGAGAAAAAACTTAATGAACAATTGGAACATGCCCAGAGAATGGAATCGCTTGGAATTTTGGCCGGCGGTGTCGCTCATGATTTGAATAATATGCTTGGT
>JAAERC010000433.1 GCA_024230695.1 Candidatus Zixiibacteriota bacterium | reverse complement strand
GGAGAGGAGATGGAGAATTGAAATTAGCCGAAGTTTCCATACGACGACCGGTTTTTACGGTAATGATAGTTCTTGCCCTGATGGTTCTGGGGTACAGCTCATTTACCGATATGAACGTCGATCTGATGCCGGATGTCGACTTTCCATTTGTGGTTATTCAGACATTCTATCCCGGAGCTGGTGCCGAAGCGGTTGAAACTGATGTAACCAAAAAAATAGAAGATGCGGTAAATCCGATCTCAGGAGTCAGGCATTTAGTTTCGACCTCTCAGGAAGGATATTCCTTTGTTTTTGTAGAATTCATTCTTGAAAAGGATGGAGCTGAAGCGGCCCAGGATGTTCGTGAAAAAGTTGCCGCGATTCGTGATCTGTTGCCAAATGATATCGAAGAGCCAAAAGTGGTTCAGTTTGATCATGATGCAGAGCCGATTGTTTCGGCGACAGTTTCCGGCGAGCGACCGCTTCGCGATATGACCGAATATGTCAAAGATAATATCCAAAAAACGCTTGAGGCAATCCCGGGCGTTGGTTCAGTGACATTGGTAGGCGGCTTTGAGCGGGAAATCAATGTTTTTCTTGATATCGATGGTATGGAAGCGCATGAGATTCCTATTTTCAAAATCAAAAATGCTATTGCGGCGGCTAATATGGAAATACCGGGCGGTCGTGTTAATGAAAAAAATCGTGAGTATCTTGTTCGAACAATGGGTAAGCTGACCTCGATCGATCAGTTTGAAAATATTGCTATTGATAATCCAAAGGGACAACCTATTTACTTGAAAGATATTGCCAAAGTTATTGATGGAGTCGAAGAGCGACGTTCACTTGCGCGTGTTAATGGTAAAGAAGCATTAACATTAAATGTCACTCGACAGTCTGGCGCCAATACGGTTGAAGTCGCAATGGCAATCAAAAAAGAAATTGCCAAGATGCAGACAGTTCTTCCGCCTGATATGAAACTCGATATTGTTGTTGATAATTCAACTTTTATTGAAGATTCGATTCATGAAGTACTGATGAACATATATTTTGGCGGTCTTCTTGCCGTTCTGATCATCTTCTTGTTCCTTGCTGATATCCGCTCAACGACTATCTCGGCGATTGCGATTCCGGCCTCAATTGTCGCCACTTTTACATTTATGAAAGCACTCGGTTTTACGCTTAATGTGTTATCACTCCTTGCACTTGCGATTTCAGTGGGGTTGTTAATCGATGATGCCATTGTAGTTATTGAAAATATATTCAGGCGACTGCAAAATGGTGAATCTCCGAGAAAGGCGGCTTTCAGCGGTACTAAAGAAATCGGATTAGCCGTGATGGCAACGACCTTCTCTATTGTAGTTGTGTTTTTACCGGTTGCATTTATGAAAGGTATTATTGGTCGGTATTTTTATCAGTTTGGAATGACCGTCGCTTTCTCGGTAGTTGTTTCACTGTTTATTGCTTTTAGTTTAACACCGATGCTCTCATCAAAATGGCTCAGTCATGGTGACAAAAATCAACCGCCAGAAATTTTTAGGGGCAAGGCGATTAATCCGCCGAAAAACTTTATCTCAAAGATATTTTATTGGTTAGCATATATTATTATCAAACCGATTGTAATGATTCTTAATTTTCTATTCTTAATATTATGGAAATTTTATAAGATAAG
>JAAERC010000432.1 GCA_024230695.1 Candidatus Zixiibacteriota bacterium | reverse complement strand
ATATAAAGAATATTTTGCCTCGCTGGCCAAAATAGATAATCTGATTCTTGGTAAAGATATAAAGAAACCGGGATTATCAGCCTCGGCAGTTATTTCCGGTGCTGAAATTTTTGTTCCATTAGAGGGCCTGATAAATGTTGAAGCTGAGAAAAAGCGGCTTGAAAAAGAACTGGCTAATTTAAAGGGTCATCTTGAGAAGGTTTCAAAGAAGCTGGCTAACGGAGATTTTCTAAAAAACGCTCCCAAAGATGTTATTGAAAAAGAGAAAACAAGGAAAGATGATATTATCGACCGGGTTGAAAAGCTTAATGAAAATCTCGAGCAATTATTGGGTTGGTAGAATATTATTTGGTTTTTGAAAAAACTATTTGACAAATTAAAAAATAAATATATTTTTACGAAACTATATAAAATTTATTTCGTTTGATAAATTTAAATATATATAAACCCTGCAACGGAGGTGTATGTTAGAATGATTAAAATCAAATCCAATATTCTTAACGTACCACAAGTGCGTCCGTGCATCAAATTCTGCGGCGGGAGAGATATATAGTTATATAATATTTATTATAGCTTATTTAACCCGCCGTAACCAGAAGGTTCGGCGGGTTTTTTTATTGTCTTGTTGAACTTATATCTGGATTACGGGAGAACTGTATAGTTAGTAAGGACAAGAAAATGAGTAGTGAATTTTACGAAAATGAAAAAATAACAGAAGAAGAAAAAGATATAAGCTGGAAAACGGCTTTCAGTAAATTGATGCCTTTGCTCAAAGATCATCTTAAGATGCTGATTGTTTGTTTTGCGCTTTTAATTAGTGCCACATTACTTTCGCTGTATTGGCCAATTTTACTGAAGCAAGCACTCGATATTGATATCAAGAACAGCGACTTTGATGCTTTGATCAAAACTGTTTTGATTATTGGGATTATTCAGGGTATTACAATAATCCTTCAATATATCCAACGGATCAGACTTGAGATAGTCGGACAGGATATTATGCTTGAGCTGAAACAGAAACTGTTTAGGCATATTTTATCGCTTGATGTTTCCTTCTTTGATAAGAATCCGGTCGGGCGATTGATGGCTCGAGTTGAATCAGATACCGAAGCACTTCGTATGCTGTTTACAAATACGGTTGTGCTTGTGCTCAGTGATATAATTCTGATTGCCGGTATATTTGGTATAATGTACTATTACAGCTGGCGGTTAGCATCGATCCTGTTGGGGATAATGCCGATATTATTCGTTTTGACAGTTATCTTTGAACGGGTAACATCGCCGAGGTTTT
>JAAERC010000431.1 GCA_024230695.1 Candidatus Zixiibacteriota bacterium | reverse complement strand
TTGATAAACTTGGACTTGGTTTTGAACCGTGGCGATTTAATAAATATAAGTCGGCACCGGAACAATATAGCCATTCTGAGATGTCTGAAACCGACCGCGAACAGAATCAGGCTTATATTGACAGCCGCTATGAGTTGGTCCGAGAAAATGTTTGTAATGAGAGAGGTTTCTCTGCAGATGAATTTGATCAATTAGTTGATGATGTCACTTATGTTTTGCCAAATAAAGCAGTTAAAGTAAATCTGGTTGACACTTTGGGGCGTTGGTCGGATATGGGAAAGATAATAAAAAATCTAACAGGGGAGCAACTTGGGGCGATTTCCAGAAACGGTTTATTAGATAACGCATTACCGCAATCGGATTGGGGAGCGCGAGATAGAATAGTTGTTATTTATGGTCTTGGTGATTGTGAGATGGACCGTGGTATCAGAGCGCGCTGGCTGGAACAACTGTTTTTGAGGCTTGCCCGCGATAAATCAATTCGAGCAGTTGTTTTCAGGGTTGATTCGCCTGGCGGTTTGACAATGCCGGGTGATATTGTTGCACAGGCAGTAAAAAAATGTGCCGCCGAAAAACCAGTGATTGTTAGTCAGGGACAGATGGCGGCATCGGGTGGATATATGATCTCGACCTATGCCGATTCTATTGTGGCCGGCCCGAGTACTGTCACCGGATCTATTGGAATCTATGGCGGATGGGTCTATGATAAAGGAATTGGTGGAAAAATAGGAATGAACTCAGATTTTGTCAGCCGGGGGAAACATGCCGATTTAATGACCGGTATCAAACTGCCATATATTGGCCTGCAGATCCCGGCACGTAATCTTACTGCCGATGAGTATGATCAAATGGAAAATGTCCTGCATGAGTTGTATGATGATTTTGTAACTCAGGTCTCAATTGGACGGGGTCTTGATATTGATAGT
>JAAERC010000430.1 GCA_024230695.1 Candidatus Zixiibacteriota bacterium | reverse complement strand
TAATAAACATTTTGGTACATACCTAAAAAGTGCCCTGGCCGTTGCGGCTATTATTGTTATTTTATTGGTAAAACCATGGGAGATTGAATTTCATTCAACCAAAGATGCGATGGCTCTGGAAAATCGTATCGCTGTACTATATTTTGAAAATCTCGCAATTGCTGATGATCCCGAGAGAACCGGTGAAATAATTACCGATCTTCTTATTACCGACCTGTCTCAATCTGAGTATATTCAGGTTTTATCATACCAGAGATTAAATGATATTCTCAAATATATTGAACAACAAGACGGAAATCAATTAAATGAGACAACTTCATCCCAGGTGGCAAAGTTAGGTCGGGCCAATTGGATTCTTGCCGGAAAAATCCACCAGATAAAACCCCAGCTGATTGTTACTGCTCAATTGACTAACATTGCATCCGATGATATCGTGCAATCATATCAAATCGAGGCAAACTCCGATGAAAATCTTTTTACCATGGTTGATAAACTTACAAAAAATGTCAAAAAAGATTTATCATTGCCTTCTTCTGCGTTAAATGAATCTGACTCTCCAATCGCCGATGTTACTACTCATTCACAAAACGCGTATCTTCACTATCTGGAAGGAATAGATTTTTATAATAGATTCTATAATGAGGATGCAAAACGAAGTTTCCAGATGGCAATAAACTATGACTCGACTTATGCTATGGCCTATTATTATCTGGCAACTTTAGACAATACTAATAGACATGATTTAATATCAAAGGCGGTGGAGTATTCTGGAAAAATAAATATTAAGGAACAGTTATACATAAAAAGTCGTGCGGCGGCAGTTGCAGGTGATCATAATTTGGCTATGGATTTCCTTAGTAAACTAATAAAGCAATATCCTGATGAAAAGG
>JAAERC010000429.1 GCA_024230695.1 Candidatus Zixiibacteriota bacterium | reverse complement strand
GAGGTAAACATCAAGAAAATTACCATTAACAATAGAATCTGTTTAGACATAATTGCTCCTAATCTATAACGATATCAATATTATTTCGATTCCTTCGTTTTGTAACATATATGAATCTTTGATCTAGCGTCAAAAATTCTATTATTCTCAGCAAGTAACAATGTGTTACTGATAATATAAGGGGATTCTCGATTTTGTCAATCTAAAGTCCGTCATGGTATGGCATTAGGAAATGCAAAATACCGCTTAATGCCTAATATTGGCGATAGTATATAAAAAAACGGGTGACCTTGAATAGATCACCCATATAATTATTAATATATTCTATTCACATTCAGGGTCAATACCTTCTTTATAAACAAAATTAATCAGTAAAACTATATCAAGGATATCTATATTGGCGTCAAAATTAACATTGGCTGATGCCATATAAACAGGGGCGGTACCATCTTTATAGACGAAATTAACAAGAAAAACAATATCAAGGATATCAATATTGTCATTAATATCATCATCAACATTACCGCAGATATAATCGCAGGCATCGCCGAATTCGTCAAAATCCAAATTCTCCTGATAGGGATTAAATGTATCCGGACAATTATCGCATATTGTGCCAACTCCGTCTCCATCCGAATCATCCTGAACCGGGTTGTAAATATCGGGGCAATTATCAACCGGGCAATTGTTATCAGGATAACCCGGGTTACCATAACCGTCTATATCGGAATCAAAACATTCAGCTGTTTTGGTAGTAGTTATAAGTGCATACCATTGTTGAGCATCGACCAGCGTACTCTTATGAGAAATTGTAAGCTGATACTCTCCAATCGGCGGGGACTCAATATAAATCATCTCAACATTATCAAGGACGTTATCACCAGTAAAAGCCTGGAGTTTGGAGGTGGTTGGAATCATCAAGTATGGTTCATAAATTGTTGATGTCGAAATATGTTCTAATCTTATATCAAGATCATTGACCAGCATCGGTGTTGTCGGATTTAGTGAAGGTGGAGGAGGTGTTCCGGGCGGATCGGTCCAAACAATGGTAATCCTGATTGGTTCGGTTCCATCGCTGGAAACAGAATGAGTATTGATTTCGGAATCCAGTAATACTTCCTCAATGATAATATCTGGTTCAGTCATATCGGCAGTAATCAGATTTGCGGCTTTGAGAGTATTCATCATTCCCCAGCCATATTTGTAATCCGGTCCGGGGTAATTGCCGGCTTCATCGGCGGTATGAATAACAGCCGCTTTCATAGTCGAGGACAGCGGAGTCACCGAGCTATGAGTTATTTCGTAGTGACGAAATAGCAGATTGACAGAGCCTGATAGATTTGGTGCACTCATCGAGGTTCCGCTTATACTTATGTATAAATCATCTCCGGCATCGGTACAGGAGTATAACGATGTCCCATTGGCAACAATATCAGGTTTTAAACGACCATCATCAGTTGGACCCCAACCACTAAAAGAGCTCATAACCACAGAACCGGGGCCGCTGTACCCATTTGGATAATCATTAATTGCGCCGACAGTCATAATGTTTTTGGCATTGGAGTACCATGAAATACAATCATAATGATTAGCTCCACCATCAGGGTCTCGTGTATCAGTACTCCAAACCCAGTCATCAATACCCCAAACATAATGTCCCCCACCATCGCCGGGTCCGGTATCATTTCTGTCATTTCCGGCAGATTTGCAAATAAGATAGTATGGGGCATTATATGCTATATCATCCCAGGCCTGGGCTTGCGATCCATAAAAACCAAATCCATAATCCTCAACAGCACTAACATCCGTGTCACCCCACCAATACCAACTTCCATCATCATAACGCCAGCCGGTAACAGATCCATAGGAGTGATTTGATACATTCATCCCTGCGGCGCCGGCCGCCGCCATTTCGGTATTATCATAGTCCCAATCATAAGCACTTAGATTTGCCTCATATGACATACCCTGCGCATTAAGATGGACTCCGGTTCCTATCATGGTTCCGGCAACATGCGTGGAATGATAATGAGTCGCGCCCGGGCTGTCGACCTGCGTAACTCGACCGCTAAGTTCCTGATGAGTTAAAAGGACACCGCCGCCATCCCAAACCCCGAGTTTTCCCGTAGTTGTTCCGGAGCCGGTAAGTGAAAATCCACCGCTACCACCGGGCCAAACATCATCGGTGCTTATTGTTCTGGCCGCGGCAAGGTTTTCGGTAGCATTATAAACTGGATGACCATTTTCTCTGATATACATTAACTGTATGTCAGGATTTTGATTAAGTCGTAATTGTGCCTTATTTCTACTATTAAGTAGATTATAATATTGCTGAGTACGATGCGTCGAAAGTTTTTCGGCAAAAGTCTGACTGAGTTGTTCAAGTTTTGCTTTGTTTGTGATTGGTCTGGCATTCTCATCGGCGGCTATTAAACAAATAGGCGTCAATAATAATGCGATTGCAAGAAAAGTGAGGGATTGCTTTAACATGGTGTCTCCATCAAAAAAAGTATTATTATGCAATTTTTCTCATAATATTAGAGTCGGCAAATATATGTCGGAAGTCTAATATTCTTATGCGAGTAAAAGCGTTTTTTTTAATATAAGTAAAAACGGGATTTTGTCAATCTAAAGGAGAATTTAGGTACTTATCCTATGCCGTTATTAACGGCATAGGAAAGGTATATTTTGTTAGTTTACACCCGTGCGGTGATATAATCTAATAGCTCAGTGATTTTGTGGCGTGATTGTTCCATACTGTCTCTATCTCGCACCGTAACTGTATCATCCTCTTTGGTTTGACCATCAACGGTAATACAGAAAGGACACCCGGCCTCATCCATCCGGGCATAACGACGTCCCACCGAGCCACCGGCATCGAAAAACACCTTATGTTTAGTTTTTAGTTCTTCATAGATCTTCTGAGCGATCTCTGGCATCCCATCTTTTTTAACTAATGGCAAAATAGCTGCCTTGATCGGAGCAAGTTTGGGTGATAATTTCAAAACTGCTGATTTATCACCCCGGTCAGGATCCTCATCGTAGGCATCAACAAGAATAGTCAACAAAGTTCGGTCACATCCAGCCGATGTTTCAATTATATATGGCACAAATTTCTCGTTGGACTGTGGGTTCATGTAACGCAAATCCTTGCCGGTTGCTTCCTGATGACGACCCAGGTCAAAATCGGTTCGATTATGAACACCCTCAAGCTCTTTCCAGCCGAATGGGAATTCATATTCGATATCATAAGCGCATTTGGCATAATGAGCCAGGTCATCCGGGCCATGTTCTTCCCAGCGAAGTTTATCTTTATTGATACCAAGTTCCAAATACCAATTCATCCGCTGTTCTTTCCAATACTCAAACCATTTCTCATCTTCAGATGGATGAATAAAATACTGCATCTCCATCTGTTCAAACTCACGAGTCCGGAAAATAAAGTTACCGGGAGTGATCTCATTTCTGAATGCCTTACCGATTTGAGCGATACCAAATGGGATTTTCTGGCGAGATGAATTTTTTACATTCAGAAAATTTACATATATTCCCTGAGCTGTTTCGGGGCGAAGATAAATAATATTTGAACTATCCTCAACCGGTCCCATAAAGGTCTTAAACATCAGATTAAATTGTTTTGCCTCGGTCAAAGTCTCATTACCGCATTTGGGACATCTCGTTTTACCCTCAAGTTCATCCTCGCGGTACCGCGATTTGCAGGTTTTACAGTCAATCATCGGATCGTTAAATCCATCGACATGTCCCGATGTTACCCAAACTTTAGGATGCATCAAAATCGCCGCGTCAAGTCCCTCGATATCATCACGACGGCTGGTCATTGATTCCCACCAATGGGTTTTAAGATTTCGTTTCAGCTCGGCTCCGAGAGGACCATAATCCCAGCAGGAAATCAACCCGCCATAGATCTCCGATGATGGAAAAATATAGCCGCGTCGTTTGCATAACGAATTGAGTCGATCCATTTTATTTTGAGGTTTTTTTGCCATAATAATTGCTCGTTTCTTTTTGTTATATAGAAATCAGAATTTTGTTTTT
>JAAERC010000428.1 GCA_024230695.1 Candidatus Zixiibacteriota bacterium | reverse complement strand
TCGTGCTCTAAGAGACGAGCGCCTGATGTCTCGTGGGGCCGATTTTTTGCTTCATAATATAATTGATAGAATGGTTGATAACTATAATAGCGTCCTGGAATTTTTTGAAAAGTCTGTTGATGATATTGAAAAGGCCGTTTTAACTGAACCGGATGAAAAGACGGTAAAAAATATTTTTACACTCAGAAGAGATATTTACGAACTTAAGCGAGTAGCTTTACCTCAGCGGGAGATTTTAGGACAGATAAATCGCGGCCAATTTTCAATGATCTCAGAACGAGCCGCCTTTTATTTCAATGATGTTCACGATCACCTGACCCGAATTATCGAACTTTCTGAATCACATAGAGATATGCTGATTTCAGCGTTGGAAGTGTATTTTTCGCATGTTTCCACGAAAACTAATGAAATTATCAAAGTTCTGACGATTTTTACTGTAATTCTTATGCCTCCGACCTTTCTGGTTGGACTTTGGGGTATGAATTTTAAATATATGCCTGAACTTGATTGGGAATTTGGTTATATCGGTTTTTGGGTAATTATCATCATGATAACGGTGATAATGGTTCTTTTCTTCAAAAAAAAGAAGTGGCTCTGATCACAATTTACACTAATTTTATTATTTCCAAAAATAATTGAAACTAATTGTTGACAGGCACGTTATAACTCTTATTATAAATACCGAGTAGTATGTAATAACATACCTACCAGTTAGTATTTAAGAATTGGAGTTATATGAAACAAAGTCCTAAATTACCAGCTGAGAAGAGAAGAACACAGCTTATTGAGGCGGCTATGAAGGTTATCTCCAAAAAAGGATATACCGGAGCCACCACTGAGGCGATTGCCAAGAAAGCCGGTTTGACCAAAGGCGCCCTTTATTATCACTTTGGGAATAAGGAAGATATTTTCTTTGCAGTGGTTAAAGAATTAAGCGGACGGCATTTTTCAATTATAACCAAGCCTTTATTTGAAGAAACAAATCCGGAAAAAGCTCTTGAATTAATGATTAAAAATGCTCTGGGATTGGTAGTGGAACATAAATATTTTACACTTGATTTTTGGAATCAGGCAAAACGCGTAAAAAAAATCGGAGAATATCTGGAAAAGCAACATTCCAAAATGGAAAAGGAATTGGTTTCGTATCTGAAAAAAAATGCCGGAATGACAAAAAGGGAGGGTCAAACGGTTTATTTACTTTTACATACGCTTTTTGATGGGGTGGTTGTTAGACATCAATGTTGTTCATCAAGTGTTAACCTTGCGCGACTCCAAAAAGATGTGATTGACATGACAAAACTATTTTTGCATAAAGGTGACAAGAAAATATGAGAATTAAAACAACATTGATATTATCGATACTATTTGGGGTTATAATGTCGAGTGTCTCATTTGCCGAGACGGTTCTTACTGTGGAAAAAGTCAGGCAACGAGCGCTGGAATATAATCGTCAGTTACTATCGGCCAAAAAAGAACTTGATCGAGCAAAAGCCGAAATCATATCAGCCCGTTCAGGAGCACTTCCGCAACTTTCGCTTGATGGTCGCTATACAAGAAATTTAACTACACGAGAGCTGTTTTTTGGCGATGAAGTTATTCCAATCAGTAAGAATAATGAGTTTGATCTTAGTTTATCATTAACTCAGCCTTTGTATATTGGCGGCAAAGTCGGTTCGGCTTTAAAAATCGCCAAAATTTATAGAGAGTATTCGGAAGAGGCGATTAAACAGGCTGAACGTGAAGTTGTTTATTCTGCCGAATCGATTTTCTATAGTGCGATTCTTGCCGAATCAAATCTGGATGTTATCAAGAAATCAAGTGTAGTGATGACTCTTAGTTTGGAGATCGCCGAGAAAAAATTCAGTCAGGGAATGATATCCGAATATGAATTGCTTCGAGCACGTGTGGAGAAACTAAATATCCAACCACAGTTGATTTCGGCCGAATCGAATCTAAACTTATCCCGCAAAAGGCTAAAATCATTTCTGGGGCTTCCGTTAAACGAGAATGTTTCTTTAATAGCCGACCTTTCAGATACTTCCTCAGTGAATCTTCCCACTCTTGACACTCTAATTATAATGGCTATCAATGAGCGTCCTGAAATCAAGCAGGCCAATCTGAATAAGCGGGGGCGCAAGAAAGCTGTTAGGATTGCTAAGGGGGATTGGTTATACCCAAATATTTACGCCAATGCTACCTATCAGATGACCGGTTCCAGTGGTGATCGATATTTTAGGGACAGCGAACGTTCGGATTCATGGACAGCCTCGCTTACTGTAAATATACCAATATTTGATGGAGCCAGAACAATTGGTGAGGTTCGGAAGGCCAAAGTAGATTATTATCAGGCAAAACTGACTGAGCAACAACTTCTTGATGATATAAAATTGGAAGTAGAACAGGCGTATGACAACCTTATTCAGGCCGGCAAAGCACTGGAGACACAAACTGAAACGATAACATCGGCAGAAGAAGGAAAACGTATTGCTGATTTAAGATATGAATCGGGGATTGGGACACAGCTGGAAGTATTATCGGTGCAAACCGCTCTTACTCTTGCTAGAACACAGTACATTCAAACGGTACATTCGTATCGTTTGGCCAAGGCGGCTCTTAAAAAAGCTACCGGATTTAATATTGATTAGTGAGGTATAAATGAGACAGACAAAAAATAAGTTAAGCTATGGTTTATTAATTCTATTGGTGGCTTCTCTTTGGTTAGCCTGCTCAACAGCCGAAGAGACCGAAGTACCTGAAGT
>JAAERC010000427.1 GCA_024230695.1 Candidatus Zixiibacteriota bacterium | reverse complement strand
TGCAAACTTATGCAATATATTGGCACGTCTCTCATGTCTGGATGAGTGACAATTCCGGTTGGGAAATATGTTATTTTGCCATATACTATATTGCGGAGAACAGACGGATTCTTAATAACTCGTCTACATTTTCGCAGGAACTCGCTTGCATTTGACAAATATCTTTGTCCTCTCAATTCAGAATAGATAATCCACTGATGATCTGAGACGTGGTTTGAGTTTGGTATTATCAAGATAGGCTCATAATTTTTGGTTGAACTAAAACAGCGCGGTTTACAAATCCATTTAGTTAGCCAACCATTTGAGATAGTAATCTGCTGGCATATTTCCACCAGTTGGATACGATTTTTCTTCGATATTGAAATTTGTGTTATTTTCATCGTTGTAATTGTCTACCCAATTAGGAACTCCCAGATCGGTATATTTATAGACATTGCTGCCTGTGGAGTGATGGAGGAATATTATCTTTGCTTTTTGTCCTGAGGTGGTGCCGTCAGCAAAGTCAGTAAATGAATCAACTATGAATTGGGCAAATT